>CAXMLT010000233.1:0-3288 GCA_964194245.1 uncultured Hyphomicrobium sp. | reverse complement strand
TGTATAAGAGACAGGGCTCGCGCTGCCCGGCCGGCTTCCGGGCATGCGCCTGCCGCTCATTCCCGGCATCGACTTCGCCGGCACGGTGGCTACCTCTTCGCATGCGGAGTTTGCGCCGGGTGATGCGGTGATCCTCAACGGCTGGGGATGCGGCGAACGCCACTACGGAGGCTACGCCGAATGCGCGCGCATCAAGGGCGATTGGCTGGTGCATCGCCCAGCGGCCTTCACGAACGCGCAGGCGATGGCGATCGGCACCGCGGGCTATACCGCGATGCTGGCGGTGCTCGCGCTCGAAGCGCACGAGGTCATTCCCGACAAAGGCGCGGTCCTAGTGACGGGCGCGGCCGGCGGAGTGGGCAGCGTCGCCGTCGCACTGCTCGCCAAGCTTGGCTATCGCGTCATCGCCTCGACGGGCCGGCCACCGGAAGCGGACTACCTGCGCAACCTCGGCGCCACTGACATCATCGATCGCGCGGAGCTCAGCGGGACGGGGCGGCCGCTCGGCAAGGAGCGGTGGGCGGGCGCAATCGACGTTGCAGGCTCCCACACGCTCGTCAACGCGCTCGCCATGACGAGCTATGGCGGCGCCGTCGCAGCTGTGGGGCTCGCACAGGGCATGGACCTTCCCGGCTCCGTCGCGCCCTTCATCCTGCGCGGGGTGACGCTCATCGGTATCGACAGCGTGATGGCGCCGAAGCCGCGGCGCATCAAAGCCTGGGAGCGGCTGGCCCAGGATCTCGATCTTGGGAAGCTCGCAGCACTCACGGTGACACGCCCGCTGACCGATGTCGTGGCGCTCGCGCCCGAAATCCTCGCCGGCAACGTGCGTGGCCGCGTGGTGCTCGAGGTCGGCTGAAGTAGCTAGGCAAGCCGCTTGCGGTAGAGAACCTCCGCGCGCCCATCGCACACGAGATCGTCGAGCTTTGCCACCTCGCGGAACCCGAGGCGCTCATAGAGGCGGCGCGCGTGCGTGTTGATCTCCGAAGCGGCGATCCAGAGGTTGCGCTCACCTTCAGCACGAGCGTGGGCTTCGACCCAGGCGAGCAGCGCGCTACCCAGGCCCTGGCACTGGAAGGGCGGTAGCACCGCAAGGAATTGCACGTAGGGTCCGCGCATCCAGTTGAGGCGTAGCCCCATGCCGCCGGCGAGTTTGCCATCGTAGTGCAGGACGAAGCGCAGGGCGCCCGGCTCATGCCGCGCGAGGTAGTCGGCGAGCTTGGCGGCTGGATAGTCGTAGCTGCGCCAGGGTTCGAGCACAGAGACGGCCTCGGCGAGCGGCCCGGCATCGGCCTCCGTCATCGGCTGCGCGATGAACGGCGCGGCGCCGCGCGCAGACGCAATCTCGTGGCGCGGACCCGAGAAAGCCGGTGGCGCGCTCGTTGCGGGCGCGCTCATTGGTGGACGGTCGTCTTGAAGTCGGGCATGCGCTTGTGCGCCGCAAAGACATCGTAGCGGTCCGTATCGCCCGGCTTGTTGTTATAGCAGGTCGCGGCGACGACGGGCTCGCCGGCGTCGAGCAGCTCGGACACGGTCACGAATTCAAAGCCCATCTTGCGCAGCTTCGGAATCGCAAGTGGCAGGGCCGTCGCTGTGTGCCAGCCGCGGCCGTTGGCGTGATTGACGATGATGGAGCCTGGGCGCGACCGCGCCACCATCGCGCGCGCGATGGCCTCGGCCGACGCGGTCGGCAAGGGATCGCCCGTTGCCACGTCCCACTGGATCGCACGCAAGCCCTGCTCGTGCACCGCCTGTAGAGAGAGCGGATTGCAGGCGCCGTAGGGGAAGCGGAACAGCGTGATGCGCGGCGCGATGCCGCTTTCGGCGCCGGGCACGTTGCGGACGCATTGCGTCTCAGTCATGCGCGCGCGGATCGTCTCGTAGGCGCGCTGCGGACCGAGGATCTCGTTTGCAAGGCGGGCGCCCTCGAGCCCGCGGAAATTCCTGTGCGCTTCCGAATGGCTGCCGATCTCGAACAGCGGATCCGCCATGAGCTGGCGTGCTCGCTCCTCGTGCGAGCGCAGCCATTTGCCGCCGGCGAAGAACGTGGCCTTGACGTTCTCCTTGCGCAGGTAGTCGACGATGGCGCCGTCGTAACCTGCAACCTCGCCCGGCTGCTCGCACAAGTCGAAGGTGAGCGCGATCAGCTTGCGGCCGCCTGAGAGCTTCACGCGGCGGACGACGCCGTTCTCCGGCACGATGGGCGGGAACGGCGCGAGCTGCATGTCGGCCGGCGGCGTGTCGAAGTGGTGGTCACCTTTCTTGACGAGGCTCTCTCCCGGCGCGGCGGCAAGCGCTGCCGGCGCCCAGCAGGCGTTGATGACCGACCGCTCCTGCGCCGATGCCGGCATAGAGACGCACGCAAGCGCCAAGACTGCGAGCGCGGCGATTGTGGTCTGGTGGCTGGTGCACATGATGCAATTTCCAAACCCGAGGCGCATATCGCGCCGGGACCCCGTACAAATCAAGGCAGCCCTAGTGCCCCCGAAACTGCGGCTTGCGCTTCTCCAGGAAGGCGCGGCGCCCTTCAGTGTAGTCCTCGCTTGCAAAGCACGCCGCGACCGCCGCGTCGAGCGCGGCGAGATCGGGCGTTTCCGGGTGCCGGACAAGCTCGTCGATTGCGCGTTTGGCCGCGCGCACGGTAAGGGGCGCGTTCGCGGCGATCTCAGCCGCCAGTGCCCGCGTCGCGGCCTCGAGCTCGGACGCAGGCACGAAGCGCGAGACGAGCCCCATGGCGGCCGCCTCGGCAACTTTGAAGCGGCGCGCAGTGAACAGCATCTCCTTGGCACGCGACGGCGGCACCGCGGCGAGCAGCGGCCGCACCCAGCGCGCATTGTAACCGAGCCCGAGCTTGGCGGCGGGGATGGCGAACTCGGCCTTGTCGTCGGCAAGCCGGATGTCCGCGCACAAGGCGACGCCGAGGCCGCCGCCGAGGCAGAACCCGTGGATCATGGCGATGGTCGGCTTGCTGCAGCGGGTGAGCGCCGTGAACGCGGCGTCGCTGAGCGCATCGTAGGCCGCCGTCTTGTCGCCGGTCCGGGCGGCGTCGAATTCGGAAATGTCGGCACCGGCGGAAAACGCCCGCTCGCCTGCCCCCCGCAGGACAATCACGCGGATCGCGTCGTCCCGCTCCGCCTCAGCGATGCAGGCGGGCAGGGCCTCCCACATGGCCGCCGTGAAGGCGTTCATGCGTGCCGCGTTGTCGGCAATAACGAAGGCGATGTCGCCATCGCGCTGGAGCCGCACGGAAGCTGCCGCGGTCTTAGAGTCTGACCGGAAACATTATGT
>CAXMLT010000232.1:0-8486 GCA_964194245.1 uncultured Hyphomicrobium sp. | reverse complement strand
TCGCCAAGCCGCCCGGCAAGAAGCCGGCGACGCTGTCGCTCTTATCGGGCGGCGAGCAGTCGCTCACGGCGCTGTCGCTGATCTTCGCGGTGTTCCTGACCAACCCCTCGCCGATCTGCGTGCTGGATGAGGTCGACGCGCCGCTCGACGACGCCAACGTCGACCGCTTCTGCCGCCTGCTCGAAGCCATGACGATCGACACCGACACGCGCTTCCTCGTCATCACCCACCACCCGATGACCATGGCGCGCATGAACCGGCTGTTCGGCGTCACCATGGCCGAGAAGGGCATCTCGCAGCTCGTCTCGGTCGATCTCGAGACTGCGCAGCGCTTCCGCGAGGCGGGCTAGCCGCGTTTCAATCTACTTGGCCGTGATCGCGCTCGTCGTGGGCGGTGGCGACGCGGGTGCGCGCGTACAGATGCGATTCTCCGCCCACTCGGGCGATTCCGTCCGGTGCGCGAGCCGGAACTGCATGGTGCAGAGGCTGCAACTATTCTCGCCCAGCGCCTTCACGATGCGGTCGAAGGGACTGGCCTCGTTGGGCCACGTCATCATGAGGGTATCGTTGCGCTCGCAGCGCTGCGCGGTGCCGGCGTGCAGCGCGATGATTTCGCGGCTCGCCTGCGTGAGCTGCCAAGTGAGCGGGAGCTGGAAGTCGCGCAGGTTGAGGAACACCGGAACGACCGGCAGCTCCACCAGTGCACGGCGGTAGGAGGTCTCGGCCGCTGCCTTCTCAAGACACGTGCCGATCTCGGGGCAGGCGTCGACGAAAGCCGAGAGGAAGGCGATCTCGGCGCGCGTCTGCCATGTATTGATGAGCGTGCGCAGCGGCAGCGGCGGGGCGCCGAGGCTGCGATCCTCGACGGGCGTCCCCTCATAGCCCATCAGCACGACGAGGTAGAACTTCGCATTGATGGCGTCGGGCGTGTCCTTGGTGCGGTCGACCGCGACCTTCAGAGCTTTGAGGAGCTGGCTCGCGCTGTCGACGCCCGAGCTTTCGACGTAGCCGCCATCGACGAGCCGCATCGGCTTGCGGTCGGGCCCGGTCTCCACCGTCGCCGCAGGAAGCACCCATGGGAAGCGCGCGCTCATGCCGGCCGCGGTCGAGAGCTTCACGTCGGATTCAAAGCCCGCATCCTTGGCCGGCGGCAGCAGCGAGTGCAGGCGCGCGATCTTCGACCACTGCTTGTTGGCCGGCACGCCCGTGCCGATGGGGGACATCACGATGCGATAGCCGTTCGCCACCTCGGTCGTGTTGATGATCAGCGCCGGTACCGCCTCATCGGCCCGAGCCGGCGTCCACAAATCGAGGAAGGGGCGCTCGAACGGGCTCGGAATGGCCTTGGCGGAGGCGTCCTCCTTCACCGCATCCTCGATCATGTCGTGCCAGGCGGATTCGATACTGCCGTCGAGCGCGCGCGAGCGGTCGAACAGGCCGATGGGGAAGGGGAGGAACCGCTGCAGAAGGTCGGGAAACAACGCCGCCGCCATGACCGGTGACAGGAAGTCCTCTTCGAAAAACTTCTGCGTGCGCCGCTCGAAGTAGCGGTCGCCGGAGTTGAGGTTGCAGCCGACGTAAGGCTGGTTGCGCGCCTTCAGCTTTGCAAGGCCTGCAAACAGAGAGGCCCCGATGCTGCCGCCGGAAACTCCGCTGATGGCGAACACGTGCTGGGCGAAGTTCGCGCAACTGTCCTGCATGCGGGCGAGGAACGTCGCGGTGTAGTGCGCGGCGTACGCGCCCCCGCCGGCGGCCGCCACGATGAAGACCGGGTAGGGCTCGTTGCTCTTGGCGTAGAAGTCGCGGTCGGCGCGCGAATGAAACCACTGGCCGAAGGAGCGGCCAACGTCGACCGTCGCGTCGGGATCGCGCTTGTGGCGCATAAGCTCGATCTTGTGGTTGTCGTTCAAGTTGCTCGTGTTGAGGATGAACGCCGCCACGAGCAGCAGCCAGATCAGCGGGATGCCGAGACGGTCTCCCAGCAGGAGCAGGTTGCTCAGGACGACCACCAGCACGATGAGAAAGAGCGCGAAGATCGCGACGACGCCGATCGACTGCGCCACCCCCGGCGGCGCGAGCGAGAACAGGGCGACGCATACGGCCACCATCGCGGCGCAGGACGCCGTCGTCTCGGTGCCGATCAGCCAGCGGCCCGGGCTCGTGTACTTCCAGCTCTTGCCGCGCGTGCGGAAGACGGTGGCGAGCAGCACGATGACGACAAGCTCGATGCAGATGAGGGTCGCGATCCACAGGCGCACCGGCGATACGTCGATCAGCCGGTAGACATCGTTGAGCTCCGACCAGCTCTGCTTGTCCGCCACGCTCTTCACCAGCGAGGCCGTCGTGCGGGCTTCCTTGATGGTGGTGTAGAGACCGAATGCAGCGCCGAGGGGGACAAGTGCCGCCAGTAGGCGCGGCATCCAGCGCAACAGTGCGCCTTCGATGCTCGCTTCCGCGAGCTTGCCCTGGCGCTCGATGTGCGTCGCCTGCCGCCCGCAATGCCAGATGAAGCCGCTCGCCGCCAGCAGCGCCGTGAAGCCGAAGGCTACCTGCCAGCGCTGGTTGGGGAAGTCGTCGGCCAGCACGCGGTAGACTTCGCGCGTCTGCAGCGGCAGGCTCAGCGCCGTGAACGCGAACAGCGACGTGATCAACGGGGCGCGCAGGACCCAGCAGGCATCAAAGAACTGGGCCAGGTAGTTACGCTGCACCTCAAACGAAAGCATGTCGGCTCCGCAACGGCGCGACGGTCAGCCCCTATCGCTCGAGCCAACCCGGCAGCGCCCCCCGCGGAAACACTAGCAGCCCGGCGGGGGCGCGGCATGTCGGCTCATGTCAAAAAGGTCCCGTAAGTGCGCGCTCGACACTACCATCGAGCTTTCGGGCGCTTTCTTGACACCCCTAGGGGGCGTCACTATGGTGCGCGCCGTTGATAAAACCCGCCGTTTTGGTGGCCTCGAAGTCGCGATCGAGCCGGTATTCGTCATGTCAGCCGCAGGGAAGGGCAACGGCCCGGGACGTGGCGAGATAAGCCCAGAGCAGCGCGAGGCCTTTCGAAAGCGATCCGACTCAATCGGAAAACGGCTGGAAGAGGTTAAAGCGCGCCGCGCGCCGCCCGAAATGGGGGATGAGCGGGCCCGCGGGGAGGCGTTTGCCAAGGCCTTCCGCTTCGTCGCCGAGCTTATCGCCGGCGTCGGCGTGGGGGGCTTCATCGGTTGGGCGCTCGATCGCCAGCTCGGCACGAGGCCCTGGCTCCTGGTCCTGTTCGTGACGCTGGGCTTTGCCGCCGGGTTGACGAACGTAATCCGGGCCGCACAAAAGGCGCAAGACGAGGCGGCAGCTTCGCAGCTTGCGACGCCCGCGGCGGCGGACGACGACGAGGACGACAGGTAGGGGATTTACGTGGCTGCAGGCGCGGACGGGGCTCATCACAGCCCCATGGCACAATTCGAGATCAAGCGGCTCATCCCGATCGAGATTTTCGGGTACGACGCCTCTTTCACGAATGCATCGCTCTACATGGTCATCGCGGTAGCGCTGATCGCCGGCTTCCTGATCTTCGCCATGGGCCGCCGCTCGCTGGTGCCGAGCCGTTTCCAGTCGATGGCCGAGCTTTCCTACGAGTACATCGCCAACATGGTGCGCGAGAACCTCGGCGAGGAAGGCATGAAGTTCTTCCCCTGGGTGTTCACGATCTTCATCTTCATCCTGACGCTCAACCTGCTCGGCCTGATCCCGCACTCCTTCACCGTTACGAGCCACATCATCGTGACCTTCGCCTTCGCGGCGATGGTGTGGATCACGGTCACCGTCCTCGGCTTCGTGCGCCACGGCGCCGGCTTCCTGCGGCTCTTCGTGCCCTCCGGCATCCCCATCTGGCTGATGCCCGTCATCATCCCGATCGAGCTCATCTCCTATCTCATCCGGCCGATCAGCCACTCGGTGCGCCTGTTCGCCAACATGATGGCCGGCCACACGATGCTTAAGGTCTTCGCCGGCTTCGTCGTCGGCCTCGGGCTCCTCGGCGGCTGGGCCCCGCTCGCGTTCCTCGTTGCCTTCACCGGGCTGGAGTTCCTGGTCGCCTTCCTGCAGGCGCTCATCTTCACGGTGCTGACCTGCATCTACTTGAACGACGCGCTTCACATGCACCACTGAGGCCTCTAGAGAAGCGCTCAAACCGTAACCTTCAAGATTGCTCATCTACACAAGGGAGAGACTACGATGGAGTTGGAAGCTGCGAAGATGATCGGCGCCGGCCTTGCCTGCTCGGCGCTCATTGGTGCCGGCGTTGGCATCGGCAATATCTTCGGCAACTACCTTTCGGGCGCCATGCGCAACCCCTCGGCTGCGCCCGCGCAGTTCACCAACCTGCTGATCGGCTTCGCGCTCGCCGAGGCGACCGGCCTCTTCGGCCTGCTGATCGCGCTCATCATCCTGTTCGGCTGATCGAACAGGGCGGGCAGGAGGACATCATGATCGCAGCCATCCCCGCGTTCATCGTGGCGGCAGCAGCCGCGGCCGCGACGACGCATGAGGGGAAGTCGGGGGGGTTGCCGCAGCTCAACCCCGCCGACTTCGCACCGCAGCTCATCTGGCTCGCGATCACCTTCACCGTCCTCTACTTCATCCTCGCCCGGGTTGCCCTTCCGCGCATCGGCGAGGTGATCGAGGAGCGGCGTGACCGCGTGCAGCGCGACCTCGATTCGGCCGAGCGCTTCAAGAAAGAGACGGATGCGGCGCTTGCCGCCTACGAGCGCGCGCTGGCCGAGGCGCGGGCGAAAGCCTCCTCCATGGCCAAGGACATGCGCGAGAAGCTCGCTGCCGAGACCGACAAGGAGCGCTCAAGCGTCGAGGGACACCTCTCGGCCAAGCTCGCCGACGCGGAAGCGCGCATCGCCGCCACTAAGACCAAGGCCTTGGCGAGCGTCAACGAGATCGCGGCGGAGACCGCGAGCGCGGTCGTCAGCAAGCTGCTCGGCGAGGACGTGAGCCCCGCCGAGGTCAAGAAGGTGCTCCAGCCCGCCGCCGAGTGAGGTTTTTATGCTGTTTGATCCGTCCGATCCCGTCTTCTGGGTGATGATCGCGTTCTTCGCGTTCATGGCCCTGCTCGTCTATTACAAAGTGCCGGGGATGGTCGGAAAGTCGCTCGACGCCCGCGCCGACGCGATCCGCCGCGAGCTCGACGAGGCGCGCCGGCTGCGCGATGAGGCCCAGTCGCTGCTCAACGACTATCAGCGCAAGAGCCGCCAGGCCGAGGAAGAGGCAAAGTCGATCCTCGAGCAGGCCAAGCGCGAAAGCGAGGCGCTCGCTGCCGAGACACGCAAGAGCCTGACGGAATCGGTCGAGCGCCGCACGCGGCTCGCGGAGGACAAGATCGCGCGCGCGGAAGCGCAAGCCCTGGCGGAGGTGCGTGCCTCCGCAGTCGATAGCGCGATCGCCGCGGCGGAGAAGATCCTCAAGTCGCGCACGACCGGCAAGACGGCAAGCGCGCTCATCGAGACGAGCATCCGCGATCTCCAAGGCAAGCTGAACTAATCAATGAATTTGGTGGTTGCTGCGGGCGGGCGGCGTGTCGAGCGCTTCCGCTAGCCGGCCCCTTGCGCGCCCTGATCGAAGCCGACGAACACCTCGAACTCGCCGGGGCGTGTCCCCTCGGGGACGTCGAAGGTGACCGAGCGAACGGCCGAGAAATAGCCGATGGGGTTGTCCACGGCCACGGGCACGGCGACCGTCATCTTGTCGGTCGTCACCTTCTCACGCTTGGAGTCGGTCACGACGATATTGACGGGCAGCGTGATGTTGCCTGGGCGCCCGCGGGGCCCGAGCAGCACGCGCCCGGAGAAGCCGTAGCGGACGGTGACGCGGCCCGGCTCGAGCTGGCATTCGCGCGCCGTCTTGGTGATCTCGCCGCGGTGCATGATGGCGAGGCCATCGCCAGCACGGCCATCCTCGTAGATCGTCAGGTTGGTGCCGCGCGGGGAGATGCTCAAGCGCGGGCAGCCGGCCGCGACCTCGCCGATGCCGGCAGCGCTCACCGCCTGGTCGCCGCTCGACTTGGCGGCAGAGAGGAGCTGTTCCTCGTTGACGCCGGGGGCCGCCTCGGGCGTAGAGGAAGAGGAGCCGAAGATGCTGGAGCCGAGACCGGAGGTGATGGAGGATAGGCCGCAGCCGCCGACGAGCAGGGTGAGCATTCCGCATAGGCAAATGCAGGCGCCGGCTCGCGCAGCTAACTTCGCAGATTGCGTCATAGCGCCCCGGTCAAGCCCGTCTTCGGCCCCATAGCTGTCCGGCTGGCCCAACCCCCTAGGCCGCCGACGGAGGCTTCCTGTATTGTCGCGAGTCAAACCTAGCACCCCAATCGAGCCTCGGCCAAGCGTTACACGCCGACGGCGCACAGACGAACCTGAGACGCAGACGCCGCTAAAACAGAGTGATCGATGCCCGTTTCCTCCCCGCCGCAGCCGTTGCCACAGCGCCCGCCCTTAACCCTGTTTCTGGCGGCTCCGCGCGGATTCTGCGCCGGCGTGGATCGAGCCATCCAGATCGTCGAGCTCGCGCTCGAAAAGTACGGGGCCCCGGTCTACGTGCGTCACGAGATCGTGCATAACCGCTTTGTCGTTGATTCCCTGAAGGCTAAAGGTGCCGTTTTTGTGGAGGAGCTTGAGGATATTCCCGAGACCGGCCAACCCGTGATCTTTTCGGCACATGGGGTCGCAAAGGCCGTTCCAGCGGCTGCGCGGGGCCGAAATCTCTTCGTCCTCGATGCCACGTGCCCGTTGGTCTACAAGGTTCATATCGAGGCGACCCGCCACCACGCCGAGGGACTCGAAATCCTGTTGATTGGTCATGCCGGCCATCCCGAGGTGGTCGGCACCATGGGCCAGCTCCCCGCGGGGGCCGTCCACCTGATCGAGACAGTGGCGCAAGCGCGCGCCTTTACCCCGCGCGATTCGAAAAAGCTCGCGTTCGTCACCCAGACCACGCTGTCGGTTGACGACACCGCCGAGATCGTCGGCGAGCTCAAGACGCGCTTCCCCGATATCGTGGGGCCGCCGAAAGAAGACATCTGCTACGCCACGACGAACCGCCAGGCCGCTGTGAAGGCGATTGCGCCGAAGATCGACTGTCTGTTCGTGGTGGGAAGCCCCCAAAGCTCCAACTCGCTGCGCCTCGTCGAGGTGGCAAAGCGCGCCGGCTGCGCCAACGCACACCTGATCGAGCGGTCGGCCGATATCCCCTGGCACCTCGTCGCAGGCGTCGCCGCCATCGGCGTGACTGCGGGAGCCTCCGCGCCCGAGTCCCTCGTCGAGGAGGTGATCGGCGCCTTCCGTCAGCGCTACGACGTGACGCTCGAGACGGTCACGACCGCGCGCGAGAGCATCGCCTTCAACGTGCCGCGCGAGCTGCGCGCCGCGCCCGCATCCTGACGCTTACCTCCACGGGAAAGGCTAACAACGTCCATGGCCGTCTACACCGAAGTCAGCGACGAGGAGCTATCGACCTTCATCGCCAGCTACGGGCTGGGCGAGCTGTTGTCGTTCAAGGGCATCGCCGAGGGCGTGGAGAACACCAACTACATCGTGCACACCACGCACGGGCCCTTCATCCTGACGCTCTATGAGCGGCGCACGGCGCGCGAGGATTTGCCCTTCTTCCTCGGCCTCATGGAGCATCTCGCCGCGCGCGGCGTCTCCTGCCCGACGCCGGTGCGCGATCTCGAGGGCCGCAACCTGAACGAGCTTGCCGGGCGCCCCGCCGCTCTCGTCACCTTCCTGGAAGGCTTCTGGGTGCGCCGGCCGATGACGGCACACTGCGCGGCGGTCGGGCGTGCCCTCGCCGCGTTGCACATGGGCGGAGAGGGCTTCGCCTTGAAGCGCGCCAACGCTCTCGGCCTTTCAGGCTGGCGGCCGCTGTTTGACCGCTTCGCCGGCCGGGCGGACGAGATCGCACCCGATCTCGGACCCCTCATCGCCGGTGAGCTTGCGCACCTCGAAGGACACTGGCCGAAGGGGCTTCCCGCGGGCGTCGTCCACGCCGATCTCTTTGCCGACAACGTCTTCTTCCTCGGCGATCGTTTGTCCGGCCTGATCGACTTCTACTTCGCCTGCAACGACGCGCTCGCCTACGACGTCGCCGTCTGCCTCAACGCCTGGTGCTTCGAGAAGGACCTGGCGTTCAACATCACCAAGGGACGCGCGCTGCTGCGCGGCTACGAGGAGCTGCGCCCGCTGACGCCCGCCGAGCGCGATGCGATGCCCCAGCTCGCCCGCGGCGCTGCGCTGCGCTTCCTGCTGACGCGCGCCTACGATTGGCTCAACACGCCACCTGATGCGCTCGTCAGCCGCAAGAACCCGCTTGAGTACGTACGCCGGCTGCGTTTCCATCAGGGCGTGCGCTCGATCGCGGACTACGGCCTCGAGGAGACCGTGCGATGACCGCTAACAAACCGGTCGTCATCTATACCGACGGCGCCTGCTCGGGGAATCCGG
>CAXMLT010000231.1:0-4110 GCA_964194245.1 uncultured Hyphomicrobium sp. | reverse complement strand
GGTCGTTTGGCGCCCGCGCTCCCCTCTTCCCTCACCCTCGGGGCGCTCAGCGTGCCCACGAGGCGGCGGAGCCGTGCGCTCTAAAATCGGCGCCGACATTGTGCTCCGCGCCGTGCTACAGGGCGGCGCGCGCAAGACGGCGGGCACCAATTCTTATCGCCCCGCGTTAAGCGCGGCGCCCCCGCCTCCAAAGGAGCCCCCCGCATGAAACTCTACTACGCCCCCGGCGCCTGCAGCCTCGCCGACCACATCGCGCTTCTCGAGGCCGACATGAAGGTCGACCTCGTCAAGGTCAACCTCAAGACGCACACGCTGGATGACGGCCGCTCCTATCGCGACATCAACCCCAAGGGCTACGTGCCCGCGATCGAGCTCGACGACGCCGAGCTATTGACCGAGAACGTCGTAATCCTGAGCTACATCGCCGACCGCTATCCCGCGCTGATGGCGCCGGGGCCGTTCGGCCGCTATCGGCTGCTGGAGATGCTGTCCTACCTCGCGACCGAGCTCCACAAGGCGTTCCATCCGCTGTTCGATCCGGGCGCGAGCGCGGCTGAGAAGAAGGCCGCCAGCGAGGCAGCCGCCGAGAAGCTCGCGTTCGTCGCGACGCAGCTGCAGGGGCCGTATCTCTTCGGCGCGAACGCCACCGTCGCCGACGCCTACCTGTTCGTGATGTTGCTGTGGGCGGCCAAGTTCAAGATCGCCATCCCGGAGCCGCTGAAGGCCCTCAGCCAGCACATGCGGTCGCGGCCGACAGTGCAGGCGGCGCTGCGGCGCGAGGGCCTGATCACTTGAGACATGGCCGCCCAAAGCCGTCCCCGCGAGCCGTCTGCGCTCACCCGCCTCGAAGCTTCACGGTTCGCCCGAGATTCTCGAGGCAAGCCCGAAGATGACCGTGTGGCGGCCGCTAAGCGGCATATACCCTGGCTCGACGACCTGCGTCGGGGGCCGGCGGGGTCCGAGGATAAATTTTGCCATGATTCAGCTAGAGCTTCCGCAAACTGCTATTTCAGTCGGGGAGCACCCGGGGGCTCGATTGGTTCGTGCACGCCATATTGCTGCTGCTGCGATAGCATCGCTGCTGGTCGCCGCGGCATTTTCCGTGCCCACGGCGCACGCGCAGACCAAGGCTCCGCCGGCTTGCGAGGATGCGGCCGGGCTCGCCGTCCTCGCGTCGCCGCTCGCGCCGTGGAAGGGCGCGCCCCTGCGTGTCGTGTTCGCCGTGGAGCAGGCGTTCGCGGGCGAGCTTTCGCTCACCGCGCCCGATGGCACCGTCGCCACCAAATCGCGCGCCCGCGAAGGGGGGCCACCCTATTTCTGGTACGCCGAGGTGGCAGCGCCCGCCGCGGGGGCGTGGCACGCCACGCTCGCGCTAGACGGCGCACCCGAAGGGTGCACCACCATCACGCGCGAAATCGCCGTGCAGGACAAGCAGCCGCCGGGTGCGCGCGCGACGCAGGGAAGCGTCTGGCCGCTACGCGGTGAATGGAATCGCGCAACGGAGAACCTGTATTCCACGTGGATCGAGAAGCTTTTCGACGCCCCGCTCGATCAGGAGCTGTCGTGGAAGGCGCTGCACGATGGGCTGCGCGATAAATCGCGCAACATCTTGTTCAACCATCTGGGTCTCGGCGAGGACGAGAAGAAGCTCATCATCCAGCCCGACTGCGCCGACCTTCCCTACTTCCTGCGCGCCTACTTCGCATTCAAGATGGGGCTGCCGTTCGGGTACTCGAAGTGCTCGCGCGGCGGGGGCGGGCAGGCGCCGCGGTGCGTGCAGTGGTGGAACATCCAGAAGGAAGAGCCCGTCAACCCTCCCGCGCAGGAGACCGCGTCCAACGGCGCTTTCTTCGGAGCTTTCGGCGAGCCGGTCGCCCGTCCGGCGCCCAGGCTGCCCCCCCGGCCATCGGGGCTCGTGCCGGGGTTTGGGTACTATGTGCGTACGACCGTCGCCAACGGCGTGCATTCCGGCAACGGGCGCACGGCGCTCGACGATGACAGCACCGATTATTACCCCGTGCCGCTGAAGCAGGAGACGCTGCGCCCCGGCACTATCTACGCCGACCCCTATGGCCACGTTCTCGTCATTGCCAAGCGCATCGCGCAGACGAGCGACGCGGCAGGCGTGTTCCTCGCCGTCGACGGCCAGCCCGACGGCACCGTCGCGCGCAAGCGCTTCTGGCGCGGTAACTTTCTCTACGCACAGGATCCCGGGCTAGGCGGCCCCGGCTTCAAGCGCTTCCGGCCGATCGTCGCCGACAAGAGCGGCACGCTTCGGCGGCTCTCCAACGACGAGATTGGCAAGAGCCCCGAGTACGCGGACTTCTCGCTCGATCAGGCGAAGCTCGGCGTTGAGGACTTTTACGACCGCATGGACGACGTGATGTCGCCGGCGCCGCTCGATCCTTTGCGCGCGATGCGCGAGGCGATCACGGCACTCGAGGAGCAGGCAAAGACGCGCGTGACCTCGGTAGAGAACGGACGCAAGTACACCGGGCCGGAGGTGGCGATGCCTGACGGCGCGTCGATCTTCGAGACGACCGGGGCGTGGGAGGATTTCGCGACGCCGTCGCGCGATCTGCGCCTGCTCATCGCTATCGATGTGGTGCGCTCCTTCCCCGACCGCGTCGCGCGGCGCCCAGAGCGCTACGCCATGCCGAAGGACAAGAGCGCCGCCGCCGTCAAAGCCGAGCTCGACGGCGTACTCGCATCCGAGCTTGCAGCGCGCAAGTTCATCTATACGCGCAGCGACGGCTCGCAATGGACGCTGGCGCTCAAGGACATGATCGATCGCATGGCGCAGCTCGAGATGGCCTACAACGTCAACGACTGCGTCGAGCTGCGGTGGGGCGCGCCCGATAAGAGCGACGAGGCGGCGACGTGCAAGCGGCGTGCGCCGTCCGCGCAGCGCGTGAAGATGGCGGACTACCGCGCGTGGTTTCACGAGCGCCGCCGGCCCGCGCGCGACTAGGCGCTCGCCGGGCTTAAACCTCGACCGCGTCCTTGCCCTTGGCCTTGTACTCCGGCTCCACGTGGATCGTGACCTGCGCGCCTTTGATCGAGGCCTCGATCGCGTCCTCGACCCGGTCGCAGATGTCGTGCGCTTCATCGACCGTCATGGCGCCCGGGACCACGAGGTGGAACTGGATGAACGTCGTCGGCCCCGCGGTGCGCGTGCGCATGTCGTGCGCCTGCAGCGCGCCGCCGGCGTTTGTCTTGATCGCCTCGCGGATGCGCGCCTCGATCTCGGGTGACGCCGCGGCATCCATGAGCTGGCTCATGGATTCGGTCGCTAGGTTGTAGCCCATGCGCAGGATGTTGAAAGCGACCGCGCCGGCAAGCAGGGGGTCGAGGATCGACCAACCTGTGATCGTCGCCAGCATGAGTCCGAGGATCACGCCGACCGATGTGATGACGTCGGAGAGGAGGTGCAGGCCGTCGCCCGACAGGGCGGGCGAGTTCCAGGCGCGGCCGCGGCTCATCAGAATCCAGGCCCAGGCTCCGTTGATGGCGGTTGCGAGACCATTGACCAGGAGGCCCGCGATGGGCTGGTGCAGCGCGTGCGGCTCGAGCAGCGCATTCCAGGCCTGACGGAAGATGAGCAGCGCTGCGACGATGATCAGTGTGCCTTCGAGAACCGCGGCGAAGTATTCCGCCTTGTGGTGGCCGAACGGGTGATTGCGGTCGGGCGGGTGCGAGCCGACCCAGATCGCAAACAGCGCGGCAACCGCGGTCACGAGGTTGACGATGCTCTCAAGTGCGTCCGAGAACAGCGCGACGCTGCCCGTCATGAGGTAGGCGAGGTATTTGATGCCCATGACCACGAGCGCGACGCCGATGCTGCCGGCGGCGACGACCTGGTGCCTGTTGGCAAGGATCGGAATGAACGGATTCTTAGCCATACGGCTCCCGGCTGGTGCGTCGTCGTTTCGTGGGGTCCGGTATCAGCTCAACGCCGGATCAGGAAGCCCGCTCCCTGGATTTGTGGCTTTTCCACACTCTCGGCGGTCGCCCGTCTCCCGCGCAAGTCGCGAATCTGATGGGTCGGCAGGGGGGGGGGGCGCTCTGCGGGGCGCCCGGCTTGCTGGAGGGCTGTCTCTTATACACATC
>CAXMLT010000230.1:0-3663 GCA_964194245.1 uncultured Hyphomicrobium sp. | reverse complement strand
CATGTGCAAGGGCATGAACCGCTCGTTCATCTCCGTCATCCTCGGCGGCTTCGGCGGCGAGGTGGCGGGCCCGGCGGGCGGGGCTGAGCAGAAGCCCGTGAAGCTCGGCTCGGCGGAGGACGCGGCCTACGTGATGAAAAACGCGGCGAGGGTGATCATCGTGCCGGGGTATGGCATGGCGGTGGCGCAGGCGCAGCATGCTCTTCGTGAGATGGGCGACCAGCTCAAGAAGGCCGGCGTCGAGGTCAAGTACGCGATCCATCCGGTGGCAGGGCGTATGCCGGGCCACATGAACGTGCTGCTGGCGGAAGCGAATGTGCCCTACGACGAGGTGTTCGAGCTCGAGGACATCAACTCGGAGATGCCGCAGGCCGACGTCGTTTACGTCATCGGCGCCAACGACGTCGTCAATCCGGCGGCAGAGACGGACAAGACCTCGCCCATCTACGGCATGCCGGTGCTGCAGGCGTGGAAGGCCGGCACCGTGCTGTTCAACAAGCGCTCGCTCGCGTCCGGCTATGCCGGCATCGACAACCCGCTCTTCTACAACGACAACACCGTGATGGTGCTGGGCGATGCCAAGAAGATGACGGAAGAGATCGTGAAAGCACTGGCGCACTGACGGTGCGGCGGCGCAAACGCATCCTCGATTGGTTGCGGCACTTACAAATACCCGCTTGCATACTCCTGACTTGCGCATCGGCTGCTCCCTGCCCTGCCGCAGAAGGGTTCTTCACGGACGGAGCGCCGCCGGCCGTCCGTGCCGTCTGGCCGTCGGTCTACGCCTTTGTCTGCGAGAGCCGGACGAGTTCCTACACCGCCACGGCGTTCCTGCTGAAAAAGCAGATCCGCGGGCAACGCGTGGACTACTATTTCATGACCGCGGGGCATGCGATCGACGACTGCAAGCAGCCGCGCCGCTACCTCGCCGAGAACCTCAACCAGCGGCCTTTTGAGAGCGACGGGATCACGCTAGCGATGCCACTGCCGCGGCTCGAACCGGTCGAGCGCGTCTATCTCGACGACACCTACGACATCGCCGTCGTGAAGGTCGAGGCGGCTGCCAGCCTGCGCATCGGAGAGCCGCTCGCCGTCGATGACAAATGCGATCGCGCTCTGCACCGCGAAATTTACGCCGTGGGATTTCCGGGAGTGGGCAAGCGCCGGTCGCTTGGCCTGAAGCGCGAGGAGAAGCGCTGGAGCAAAGGCGACTACGTTGGGCACGGCCGCGCGGAATTCCGCGGGACGACCTCGATCTACATCGCCTCGACCGTCGATTCGCTTCCAGGCAACTCAGGCGGACCGGTGGTCGACGGGGAGGGAGCGCTAATCGGGGTTCTCGTGCAGGGTGTCGCGGGGCCCGACAACGGCTTCCGCTACGACGTCGATCCCAAAAAGCCCGACGATTGGCAGTCGTTCCTGGTGCCGTGCCGGGCCGTGCTGCGGATCATGGGGCGCAGCGGGCTCAAGTGAGCGCCGGAGCACCCCGCGGCTGCTTCGACATCGCGCCTTTATTCGCGAGGCCCATGTTGCTAGAACCCCCGCTTGATCAGCGGCGAGATTCCTTATGAGCAAGACCGACGGCGGCAAGGGCGCGGCCGCGAGCACCAAGACGAAGGGCAAAGGCGACGGCGGTGCCGCGGCGCCGGGGAAGCCCGCGCAGGCCGCACCGGCCACGCCGGCGCAGGCCGAATCGTCGCGCGACTGGAGCAAGACGCTGTTCCTGCCCAAGACCGACTTCCCCATGAAGGCCGGCCTGCCCGACCTTGAGCCGCGCCTGCTCGCGCGTTGGGGCGAGATCGGTCTCTACGACCGGCTGCGCGAGGCCGCGCGCCATAAGGCCAAGTTCGTGCTGCACGATGGCCCGCCGTTTGCCAACGGCCACATCCACATCGGGCATGCGTTGAACAAGATCCTGAAAGACCTCGTCGTCAAATCGCAGACGATGCTCGGCAACGACTCAAACTACGTGCCGGGTTGGGACTGCCACGGCCTGCCCATCGAGTGGAAGATCGAGGAGCAGTACCGTGCCAAGGGCCGCAACAAGGACGCGGTGCCGATCAACGAGTTCCGCGCCGAGTGCCGCGAGTTCGCCAAGCACTGGGTCGACGTGCAGCGCGAGGAGTTCAAGCGCCTCGGCATCGTCGGCGACTGGGCGCACCCTTACTTGACGATGGACTTTGCCTCCGAGGCGGTGATCGCGGCGGAGCTGATGAAGTTCGCCATGAACGGCACGCTCTACCGAGGGTCGAAGCCCGTGATGTGGTCGGTCGTCGAGAAGACGGCGCTGGCCGAGGCGGAGGTCGAGTACCGGGACTACACGTCGGACCAGATCTGGGTGAAGTTCCCCGTGCGAACGTACGACAAGGATGCTCAGTCAGCAGCGATTGATCAACAAACGCAATTCTGGAACCATAAGGGAAAGGCCGGCTCAGAAGTCGCCGACCGATTCGCTGACGCTGGAATCGGTGGCGCAGCAATAGTCATCTGGACGACGACGCCGTGGACGATTCCTGGGAACAGAGCAATCTCATTCTCTGGCAAGATCTCGTATTCACTATGCGTCGTAACCGAAGCTTCTGATGACAACTGGCTGAAGCGCGGCCAGAAGCTGATTGTTGCTGACAATCTCGTCGACGAAGTGATGAAGCAGTCGAAAGTGACCGGTTTCAAGCGAGTTCGACTCGTCCTCAACTCCGAGCTCGAGAAAGTCATCGCCGCGCATCCATTGGCTGCGCTCGGTTACACCTTCGACGTGCCGCTCTTCGACGGCGACCACGTCACCGACGACACCGGCACTGGCTTCGTTCATACCGCGCCGGGCCACGGCGCCGACGACTATCAGATCTGGATGGCGAACGCCGCGCAGCTCAAAGCGCGCGACATCGACACCACCATCCCCTTCACCGTCGACGCCGACGGCGTCATGACCAAGGACGCACCGGGCTTCACCGGCAAGCGCGTCCTCACCGAGAAGGGCGACAAAGGCGACGCCAATGATGCGGTGATCGAAGCGCTGAAGCAAGCGGGCGCGCTCATCGCGCGCGGGCGCCTGAAGCACCAGTACCCACACTCCTGGCGCTCCAAGAAGCCGGTGATCTTCCGCAACACGCCGCAGTGGTTCATCGCGCTGGATAAGCCCGTCAAGGGCATCCCCAAGAGCGACAACCAGGGCCTGCGGCAGCTCGCCCTGAAGGCGATCGGCGAGACCGAATGGGTGCCGGCCTCGGGCGAGAACCGCATCCGCGGCATGATCGAGGGGCGCCCCGACTGGGTCATCTCGCGCCAGCGCGCCTGGGGCGTTCCGATCACCGTCTACGTCAACAAGGAGACGGATGAGGTCATTCCTTCGCACAAGTTCGGCAAGTCGAAGGAGCTGATCGAGCGCATCGCCAAAG
Source organism: uncultured Hyphomicrobium sp. (assembly GCA_964194245.1). Lineage (GTDB taxonomy): Bacteria > Pseudomonadota > Alphaproteobacteria > Rhizobiales > Hyphomicrobiaceae > Hyphomicrobium_A. The sequence continues at coordinate 265 of CAXMLT010000230.1, read as the reverse complement.
CCTTTGCCGATGAGGGCGCCGACGTCTGGTACGCAGAGGGCGCGCGCGAGCGCTTCCTGGACGGCCTCGTGCCCGATCCCTCGCAATGGGAGCAGGTACGCGACATTCTCGACGTGTGGTTCGAGTCGGGCTCGACGCACGCCTTCGTGCTCGATGACCCGAAGCACTTCCCCAGACTCGCCGGCCTCAAGCGGGTGCGCGACGGCGGCAAGGACCGGGTCATGTACCTCGAAGGCTCCGACCAGCACCGCGGCTGGTTCCAGTC
>CAXMLT010000229.1:0-4759 GCA_964194245.1 uncultured Hyphomicrobium sp. | reverse complement strand
CCGCGTGACCTACGGCCGCTATCGGCTCGAGGTCCACAGCCCAGAGGCAAACGGACCCTCCGCCAGCGTCGCCTTCAACGCGGGCTGGTACACGGCCGCGAGCGAATCCGACAGCCCTGAGATCCTCGACGTCGCTCTCGACCACGCCAACTACAAGCCGGGCGATACGGCGAAGCTGCGCATCGCGACGAAGCAGGGCGGCAAGGCGCTTGTCGCCGTGCTGTCGGGAGGCCTCATGTCGATGCAGGAGATCGAGGTCCCCAACGGCGGCGGCGAGGCAAGCGTCGCCATCGGCAAGGACTGGGGCGCCGGCGCCTACGTCACCGCCATGCTCTACCGGCCGCTCGATGAATCCTTGAAGCGGATGCCGAGCCGTGCCATCGGCGTGCAGTACCTGCAGCTCGATCAGTCGGCCCACACGCTGAAAGTTGCGCTCGATACTCCGGAAAAGATCAAGTCGCACACCACGCTCACGGTGCCGGTCAAGATCACAGGCCTGGAGGCCGGCGAGGAGGCTCGCGTGACGCTCGCCGCCGTCGACCTCGGCATCCTCAATCTGACGCGTTACCAGGCGCCGGCGCCGGAAAGCTGGTTCTACGCCCAGCGGCGCATGGGACTTGAGATCCGCGACTTCTATGGCCGCCTGATCGACGGCATGCGGGCGGAGCGCGGCACCCTGCGCTCCGGCGGCGACGGCGATGCCGGCGCTATGCAAGGCAACCCGCCCGTGGAGGCCACGGTCGCCGAGTTCTCCGGCATCGTCAGAGTCGATGCCGACGGCACCGCCAAGGTCGAATTCGACATGCCCGACTTCAACGGCACCGTCCGCGTGATGGCGGTCGCCTGGAGCGGCGACAAGCTGGGCCATGCGCAGAGCGACGTCATCGTTCGTGACGCAGTGGCGCTCACGGCCTCCGCTCCGCGCTTCCTCACCCTTGGAGACGAAGCCCGCCTCGATGTCGCCGTGCATAATGTCGAAGGACCGGCTGCGGCCTACAAGCTCGAAGTGGACAACGGCACCACGACCGTCTCCAGCGCCTCGCTCGACCTGAAGGCCGGCGAGCGCCGCTCCGAGCACGTCAAGATCAAGCCCGAGGCCGTCGGGCAGATCACCTATGACGTGCATGTCACCGGGCCTGAGGGTATCGCGGTTGAGCGCCATCTGACGTTCGACGTGAAGCCGCCCGCGGGCGACATCAAGCGCACCACGGTCACAGCGCTTAAAGCCGGCGGCGGCAACATAACGCTGTCCTCCGCGCTGGTGGCGGACATGATCGCCTCGCGCACCAAGGTCAACCTGAGCGTCGGCCCGACCGCGTCCATGGACGTGCCCGGCCTGCTGACCGCGCTCGACCGCTATCCGTACGGATGCGCCGAGCAGACGGTGAGTCGCGCCCTGCCGCTCGTCTATGCCAACGCGGTGGCCGGCCAGCTCGGCATCGCGCCGGACAAGGAGATCAAGGAGCGCGTGCAGAAGGCCGTCGACCGCGTCTTCGAGATGCAGGATAGCTCCGGCGCCTTCGGTGTCTGGGGGCCATACAGCACCGATTTGTGGCTGACCGGCTACGTCACCGACTTCCTGACGCGCGCCAAGGAGCAGGGCTTCAACATCAATCCGCGGGGCTTCACGCAGGCACTCGACCGGCTGCAGAACTTCATCGCCTATGCGGAGGACTTCCAGAAAGGCGGCGAGGACCGGGCGTACGCGCTCTACGTTCTCGCCCGCAACGGCCGCGCGCCGATCGGCGATCTGCGTTACTACGCCGACACACGCATCGACCGGTTCTCGAGCCCGCTCGCCAAGGCGCAGCTCGGCGCCGCACTGGCGATGATGGGCGACAAGACGCGGGCCGAGCGTGCGTTCGCCGCCGCGCTCGACTCGCTCGGCGAAAGCGCTCCGACCGATACTTACGTCTATCGGGCGGATTATGGTTCCGACCTGCGCGACAGTGCTGCGCTGGTCACGCTCGCGGTCGAGACGCGGATGGCGAACGTCGAGACGCCGAAGCTCGTCAACGTGATCTCCAAGGCCTACCTCTCCCGCGAGTACACCTCAACGCAGGAGCAGGCATGGATGCTGCTGGCGGCGAACGCGCTCGCCGATCAGGCGAAGGCCGGCAAGCTCGTCGTCAACGGCGCTCCCGTGCAAAGCCCGCTGTTGCGGTCGATGACGGCGGAAGCGCTCGCCAAGACGACGCTGTCGGTCGCCAACGAGGGAGACGAGCCGGTCGATGCGGTCGTCACCGTCATCGGCGCCGCGCTCACGCCCGAGCCGGCCGTCTCCAAGGGCTTCACCATAGAGCGCAGCTACTACACGCTCGATGGCAAGCCCATCGACCTCAAGAGCGCCACCGGCGGCAACGGCACCGTGAAGCAGAACGACCGCTTCATTGCCGTGGTCAAAATCGAGGCGAAGGAGCCTGGCGGCCGCGTGTTGCTCGTCGACCGGCTGCCGGCCGGCTTCGAGATCGAGAACCCGCGGCTCGTCGAGAGCGGCGACGTCAAAGCGCTCGATTGGCTCAAGACGAGCGTGCGGCCGGAGCACAGCGAGTTCCGCGACGACCGCTTCGTCGCGGCGTTCAACCTGACGAATGTCCCAGCCGCCGAGAGCAGCGACGCAAGCAACGCGAACGACAACGAAGGCGACGCCGCCCCAGCAAAAGGACCGGCCGCGTCGGCTACGGTTGCCTACATGGTACGCGCGGTGACGCCGGGTGCCTTCGTCCACCCGGCGGCAACGGTCGAAGATATGTATCATCCGCAACGGTACGCGCGCTCGGCCGCAGGCAAGCTCACGGTAGCCCCCAGCGAGTGAGGAACTACATGCGGGCTGGGCTCAGACAAAAATCTCCCTCCCCCCTCGTGGGGGAGGGCCGAGTCGAAGAGGGGGGCGGGGCCGCAGCCATGGCCTCCGTTTCCGTGCGACGGCGACGGGCGCTGCTCTGGATGGCCGGAGGGCTCGCGGCCGTCATGCTGCTGATTGGCGGCGGCATAGCTTCGCTCAACGCGGCCGTCGACCGGCTCGGCGTTCCACAACTTGCCGGCGTGAGCCAGGTCTCGGTCTCCGTGCTCGACCGCCACGACCGCCTCCTGCGCGCCTTCACGACGCCGGAAGGCCGCTGGCGGCTCCCGCTCGAAGCCGACGAGGTCGACCAGCGCTACCTCGCCATGCTCATGGCGTTCGAGGACAAGCGCTTCTACCGGCACCGCGGCGTCGACTTGCGCTCGCTCGCGCGCGCAGCCGGACAGCTCGTCCGCCACCGCCGCATCATCTCAGGGGCCTCCACGCTCACTATGCAGGTCGCGCGCCTGATCGAGGGCAAGCATGAGCGCACGGGCAGCGCGAAGCTGCGCCAGATCATGGGCGCGCTGCAGCTCGAGCGCCACCTTTCGAAGAAGGAGATACTCGCTCTGTATCTCCGCCTTGCTCCCTTCGGCGGCAACATCGAGGGCGTGCGTGCTGCCTCCCTTGCCTACTTCGGCAAGGAGCCGCGTCGGCTGTCCGTCGGCGAGGCCGCATTGCTCGTGGCGCTGCCCCAGTCGCCCGAGCAGCGCCGCCCCGATCGCAACCCGAAGGCCGCGCGTGCCGCCCGCGACCGCGTGCTCGAGCGCGCCGTCGGCGCCGGCGTGATCTCCGAGGGCGAGGCGACGCGCGCCAAGCTCGAGCCTGTCCCGACGATACGCCGCGATTTCCCGAAGCTCGCCCCACACCTTTCGGAATCCGAGGTGGCCCTGGCGCCGGCCAAGATCGTGCACCGGCTGACGCTCGACCGCGACGTGCAGATGGCGCTGGAGAAACTTGCCGAGGAGCAGACGAAGTTCCTGGGCCAGAAGCTGTCGGCCGCTATCCTCGTCGTCGACCACACGACGGGCGAGGTCATCGCGCACGTCGGCTCGGCCGGCTATCTCGACGATGCCCGCTGGGGCGCCATCGATATGGCAACCGCCGTGCGCTCACCGGGCTCGACTCTCAAGCCATTCATCTACGGCCTCGCGTTCGAGGCGGGCCTCGCGCACCCCGAGACGCTGATCGAGGACCGCGCGGTGCGCTTCGGCAATTACGCGCCCAAGAATTTCGACGAGGGCTATCACGGCACCGTGTCGATCCGCGAGGCTCTCGATCAGTCCTACAATATCCCTGCCGTGAAGGTGCTAGCGGCCGTCGGCCCCGGCAAGCTCGCCGGCCGCTTCCGCCGCGTCGGCGTCGAGCCGCAGTTCCCCGACAAGACGCCGCCCACGCTGGCCATGGCGCTCGGCGGCGTCGGCCTCACGCTGCACGACGTCGCCACGCTGTACGCAAGCCTCGCCCGCGGCGGCGAGGCCGTTACCCTCACGCACCGCTTGGGCGAGAAGCCGAGCGCGGCGCAGCTTCTGTTGCAGGGCAAGCGCAAACTGATGCCACTGGCTCAATACGTGCTCTCGCCCGTCGCCGCCTGGTACGTGACCGATATCCTCAAGGACGCGCCGCCGCCGCTCAACGCCAAGGGCGGCCGCTTCGCCTACAAGACCGGAACCTCCTACGGCTACCGCGACGCCTGGGCCGTCGGCTACGACGGCCGCTACACCATCGCGGTCTGGGTCGGCCGCCCCGATGGCGCCGCCACGCCCGGGCTCTCTGGGCGTATTGCTGCGGCACCCATCCTGTTTGATGCTTTCGCCCGATTGGGTGAGAAGCGCGCGCCGCTGCCGAGCCCGCCGCGCGGCGTCGTGCTGGCGACCGGCACCGAGCTTCCCCCGCCGCTCAAGCGCTTCCGCGAGG
>CAXMLT010000228.1:0-2547 GCA_964194245.1 uncultured Hyphomicrobium sp. | reverse complement strand
AGATGTGTATAAGAGACAGGTCCTAGGTAGCCGTGCAACCGGCGGGTGGCGACGAGGGCGTCGTCGCAGGCGCGCTGCCAGGCATCGCTCAGCGTAAGCAGATGCAGCGCAGAGGCGCGTTCATCGCCGAGCTTGTTGGCGTCGCTGAAATACTGGTTGAGCGCAACGCGCGCCGGCCCAAGGTCGTCGAAGAAGCCGACGATGACTGCGACCGTGTCCGGGTCGAGGTCGGCTTCCAGCATGCGGCTGCGCAAGACGGAGATCAGCGCCGGCTCGGACGGCACGTAGGGCTTGAGCTCTCTCTCGCTCCGCTCGGTGTCCGGCCGCCTGAAGGCGTTGACGGCACTCGCGATGGTGGCCGCGAGCAGGGCCGCCGCGTGCGTCTCGCACACGAGCGCCTCGAGGATCGGCATGCTGGTTTCCGCAACCTTGGGCGCGTCGGCCACCTCGCCGTGCAGGTTGCGCGCGGCGGTTGGGTCGAGCTTCGGGTGAACGGATTTGCCAAACGCTTGCACGGGTACCCCGGATTATTCAGATCTACCGGAGACCCTAACGAAGCAAGCTCTAACAGTAAGTTATCCGGGTCGATACACGTCGGCAGGACGAAGTAACTGCGCGTGCCGGCGCTCGACGCCCATAAAGCCGCGGCGCACGGCCTTCGGCAGCTCGCTAGGACATGGTGACCGCATCGTTAAGCCTATCGCGTCGAGACGATGATGTCGGTGTCGGTATCCATCTCGTCGCTGCGCGCATTGTCGGTGACGATGACCTGGGCGCCGGTCCAAACGAACTCCGCCATGCGCTCGCGCAGCCCCTCCGGCATCTCGACCCGATCGAGCGCGGCAGCCGCCGTATCGCCCTGGGGCGTCGGCGGGGCCACGGCCGGCTCATCCTGCTTGTCGTTCTTCGAGCGCTTGCGCGGCGATTCGTCGGCGGCCGTTGCGCCCGACGGCACGGAGATGACCGACCACTTCACCTTTCCGTCGGCATCGGCGTTGGTGGCGACGAAGAGATGCGTGCCGATGGGCCGATCCGGATCCTTGAAGGTGATCGGGGCCTCGAAGACCTCTTTCCAGTCCTGACGAATGAAGACGCGGCCTTCCTTTTTGCTGAACAGGATCGAGACGGGCTCGAGGCGGCGGTCGGCTTCCTTGACCGTTTCGGCGGCAAGCTCGCCGATCGCGACCGCATTCTTCCATGCTTGAACCGTGGCGAAGGCTGCCGGTGTCTTCGCGGCCTCGCGACTCTGCGCCTCGTTGAGCGCCGCGCGCGCGCGGTCGATTTCGGCCAGCGCGGCGGTGTGAGCGCTCGCTGCTGCGGCAACGGCGGCAGCCGCCGTGGCCTCGGTTGCCGCATCGGCGGCCGGAGCGGGCGGCGTTGCGATCGGCGTGGCGCCGGGCTGGGCCGTGACCGCCTGGGTCGTGGCCGGCGTGGCGGAAGCCGCGACGGTGGCCGAGGCTTGCGCAACGAGCGCGGCAAGCTTTGCTTCTGCGGCCTTGAGGTCCGCTTCTGCCTTATTGACGTCGTCGACGGTCTGGCGCGCCTCGGCTCCTGCGGCCTGTGCCGCGGCTAGGGCATCCTTGGCAGCCTGGTCGGCTGCTGCCTTGCTCGCCTGCGCGCGCGTTTTCAGCGCCTTCGCATATTCGACGGGGTTGAGCAGCTTCGCCGCATCCGTGGCCGGAGCTCCGGTATCGGTGGGAGGCGTCGTAGCGTTGACCGCTACCGGCGACGTGTCGCCGATGCTTGCCACCTTTACCGGCGCCGGTAGCGTGGCTTGCTGGCTGCCGGGGAGCACCGCCGGGGCCGGTTGCATCTTGGGAACTGGCAGCGCGTCGCTGGTGATCTCGGAGGGGATCGTTTCGCGCCGGGCGACGACGACGCGGTTGCCTATCTGCGTCATACCCCACAACTGCTGGGCGAAGGAGTCGGGCAGCCGAATGCAGCCATGCGAGGCCGGGTAGCCTGGCACCACGCCCGTGTGCATGGCCACGCCCGACCAGGTGATCCGCTGCATGAAGGGCATCGGTGCGCCGCTGTAGATATTCGAGTGGTGCCAGCGCTCCTTGCCGATGATGCTGAAGAGACCGATCGGAGTCGGATGGCCCGGCATGCCGGTCGAGATGCGCGACTGCGCGATGCGGCCCGTCGCGTCGTAGACAGTCACGTGTTGGTCGGCGAGCGAGATGACGGCGTAGACAGCGCCCTGCGGGGCGTTCTTCTTCGCCTCCTCCTTCTTGTCTTTTTTCGCGGCCGTCTTGTCGGCGCCTTGATCGTCTGACGAGGGCCCGCGGTTGCGCTGCACCGGTCGGCGCTTATAGCGCTGCTGCGACTGGTAGCCGAAAACGTTGCCGAAGCCGTTCTGGGCGGTTGCAGGCGCGGCCGATCCGAGAAGGCCGGCGGCGATGAACGTGGCGATTAGGCCACCGCCGAGGGCCGCGATTAGCCGCGTCGGCGTGCCAGTATATTGGTCGGTGCGCACGATCCCCTGAGCTCCCGAATCTCGTTGTTCCGCAATGCGATCCTATATAGCTGTCTCTTATACACATC
>CAXMLT010000227.1:0-1974 GCA_964194245.1 uncultured Hyphomicrobium sp. | reverse complement strand
TCTCCGACAGGAAGCCGTAGCCGGGATGCACGGCGTCGGCGCCGGTGATCTCGCAGGCAGCCAGCAGGCGCGGAATGTTAAGATAGCTGTCGGCGGCAGCCGGAGGGCCGATGCAGACGCTCTCGTCCGCGAGCCGCACATGCATGGCGTCGGCGTCGGCGGTCGAATGCACCGCCACGGTGGCGATGCCCAGCTCTTTGCACGCGCGCTGGATGCGCAGTGCAATCTCCCCCCGGTTGGCGATCAGAACCTTGTCGAACATTCTTGGTTGGGCAGGGGGCGGTGGGCAATGGGCAGTAGGGAGGTGAAACGCTCCGCTGCCTGCTGCCTGCTGCCCTGTGCCGTACTCCTTATTCGATGATGACGAGCGGCTCGCCGAACTCCACCGGCTGGCCGTTCTCGACGAGGATCGCGGTGACTTTGCCCGCGTGTGGCGCGGGGATCTGGTTCATGGTCTTCATGGCTTCGATGATGAGGAGCGTGTCGCCCTGCGAGACGCGCGTGCCGATATCGATGAAGGCGGGCGCACTGGGCTCGGGCGAGCGGTAGCAGGTGCCGACCATCGGCGATTTCACCGCGCCCGGGTGCTTGGCGGGATCGGTGCCGGCGGGCTTAGTGGCGGCGGCCGACGTGGCTGAGGCTGCGGCTGCGGCCGGTGCGGCGACGGCGGCCTGCACGGTGATGGTGCGCGCGACACGCACCTTGAGCCCGCTCTTCTCGATCTCGATCTCGCTCAAGCCGGTCTTGTTCAGGAGCTCGGCGAGCTCGCGGATCAACTGCTGCTCGGCGCTGGCGTTTTCGCCCTGATCCTTGGCCGTCATACGTCGCTGTCCTTTTTTGTGCGGCCGCTTTGCAGGCCGTCCGCCCTTAACCTTAGCCACGCTGCGCTGATGCCAGCATCTCGGCCATGGCCTCGAGCGCTAGCTCGTAGCCTTTGGCGCCGAGGCCGCAGATCACTCCCTTGGCGGCGAGCGAGACGTAGGAATGATGCCGGTAAGGCTCGCGGCGGAAGATATTCGACAGATGCACCTCGATCGCGGGCAATTCGGCTGCCTGCAGCGCATCGAGAATGGCAATGGAGGTGTGCGAGTAGGCGCCAGGATTGATGATGATGCCCTGCGCCTTGTCGCGCGCCTCCTGGATCCAGTCGACGAGCTTGCCTTCCTCGTTCGATTGGCGGAAGTCGATCGAGAGGCCGAGCGCCTTGGCGCGCCCTTGCGCGCGCTTCTCCACGTCGCCGAGCGAGTCTCGCCCGTACACCGCAGGCTCGCGCAGTCCCAGCATGTTCAAGTTGGGTCCGTTGAGGACGTAAATCGGCTTGGCCATGATTCTCTAGCGCCGCCCAGGGAACGCCGGGCACGCCGGCGGCCCGGAACGGACTGTTGTTCCCCATCTATCAGCTTTCCCACCCCCACGGAAGCCCGCTCCGGGCGGCCGGGAAAGCTTGCCCGGCGCCCGCGTGCAGCCGCAACCTGAGGCGCGGCGTGGGGGGTGCTCGCCGTGAAGCTCAGCAATAGGAGCAACCCTGCTTCCTCAGCTCGCCGACGTTCTTTGCGAGCTGGTCGTAGAGGTCCTCCGGCGCGCCCGCGATGGCGCGGTCGCCAATCAGGAAGTGCGGCGTGCCGTTGACGCCCATCTTCTTGGCGAGCGCCTCCGACTTGTCGACCTCGGCCTTCACCTCGGGCGAGGCCATGTCAGCCTTGAGCTTCGTCATGTCGAGGCCGAGCTTCTCCGCGATCAGCAGCGCCGCGGGCTCGTTCATCTGGCCCTTGGCCGCAAGCATGGCCTTGTGGAGCTCCCAGTACTTGCCCTGCCTCTGCGCGGCGAGCGCGACGCGGGAAGCCTCCTCCGAACCCTTCGACAGGATCGGCAGCTCCTTGAACACCACACGCACCTTGGGGTCGGTTTCGACGAGCTTCACGACGTCGTGCAGGCCCCGCTTGCAGTAGCCGCAGTTGTAGTCGAAGAACTCGA
>CAXMLT010000226.1:0-4756 GCA_964194245.1 uncultured Hyphomicrobium sp. | reverse complement strand
ATGCTGGCCGGCACCATGGCGGCTGCCGCCGGCGTTTGCCTGTGGCACATCTCGGCCGTGCGGGCCGATGACGCTGTCGTCATCGACGGCCAGGACGCCGCCAACATCGACAACTACGGCGGGGGCATGCCGCGGTCCAACCCGCGCGTGAAGCCGTTCATTGAGGCGCATCCAGACCAGTTCGTAGTTTTGTGTGTCGCCGGCTGCAGCGGCAAGCCGAGGATCGTGCAGCTTCTGCCCCGGCCCGTGAACACGCGCACGGCGGAGTACCAGCCGAGCGCCGCCGGTCCGACGGGCAAAGGCAAGGGCGCGAGGAACCGGTTTGCCGACTACGAGGGCGACGACGTCGTCTGCGTCGCGGGGTGCTCAGGCCGGCCGGGCCAGGTGGTGCAGCGCAATTTCGATCTGCCGCCGCCGCCGGTGGTCCCGAAGCCGCCGCAGGAGGAGACGTCGGAAGCCGCGCCTCCGGCTCCGCCTGAAAAAAGGCCGGAGCCGCTCGACATCCACCCGTGAGCCCATCCCGACGCCCCTAGGAGCGCAGGGGACCGAGCCTGCAGCTGCGCATTCAATCGGCCGACAGCTTCTTCACCTCGTCGTAGGTCGAGACTTTGTAAACAAGCCCGTCCTTGATGAAGTAAAGCCACTCGAGCTTGTGGCTCGCGGCGAGATCCTCCGGCGTCACCCACTGCAACGCTTCATAGTTCTGCTTGCGGAACAAAACCGCGGTCGTCTTGGAGGATTCGGGATCGAGATAGGCCCAGTCGGCCTTATCCGGAAGTCTTGTCGCCGCCTCGGGCTCGAACACGACGTCGTTGATGGTCGAGGGCGGAAGCTGCCCCGCCTTGATGTATTCGAGCACGGCTTCGACGAAGCCGATCTGCACGAGGCCGGAGCAGATGAACTCGTTCGGCGGTGTCCCCTCGCCCTCGCGGCGATGGTGGCGCCGACCGCCCTTCTCGGCCTGCACGGTCTCCTGAACCCCGAACCACAGATTGCGCATGATGTGCACGATGGCCCAGTAGTTATATGTGGACTTGATCTTGTCGAGCAACAGGCCGCGCACGCGCGCCTGCTTGGTCTCGTCGAACCAGTCCTTCTTGAAACGCTTGATGGCAAGGAAGGAGCTCTTGTCCGCGATGTAGTCGCGCAGGTTCGTCAGGGCGACGCCGCTGGAGGAGGACTCGATAACGAAGGTGTTGCTGTAGCCGGATTCGAACTGCGGGCCGGTGAACACCATGGCGGCGTGCGAGAACGGCGACTTGGTCGCCCAGCGGATCGCCCACGAGGTTAAGTCCCAGTTGCGCCGTGTCAGCACGACATCGGCCCGCTCCAGGTAGTTGCCGGCGAGGAAGTCCTCGACCGGCATCGGCCAGACTTCCGGCGTCACGTCGGGAGGCACGGGCGGCTGGGCAGCGACGGGAGCGGGGACCTGAACGGCGGCCGGGGCGGGGCTCGGAGTAGCGCCCGCAGCCGGGGCAGCCGGTGCTACGGCCGGCGCGGCCGGCGTAGCCGGATTGGCGGCGAGCACGCCGCCGGCGATCAGGGCCAGCACCGTTGCGCCCAGGCTCGCTGCGACGAGGTTGCGGTTCATGATCGGCCCCCCAACGGAATGCCACAATTAACGATGACGCCCGCAAGGGCGAGCAACGCCTTGCACCATACTTTCTTAGCGTGACTAAGGCATCGGTCGTGGGAGCGTCAAATGTCAGAGGCGTTTTCTGGCGGTGCAGCGCCGCAACGGTCTTGCAGGACCGCCCTAGCTGCTCCAAAAGGCGTGCCATAACCCGAGTGAGATCATGTCCCCCCCGCCGCCGGCCAATTTCGAGGCTCTCGCCGACCAGTCGCGCACGCTACTATCGGTGTTCATTGCCGGCGGGCACGAGGCCGTCTCCCCGCCCATAATCCAGCCGGCCGGCGTCTTTCTCGACGTGCTAGGGGAGGCCCTGCGCGGGCGTACCTACGTTTTCTCCGATCTCGACGGAGAGGAATTGTGTCTGCGGCCCGACCTCACCGTGCCGACCTGCCGGCTCTACCTCGAGCGCCACCCGCAGGCCGATCGACCGGCGCACTATTGCTATAACGGGCCGGCGTTCCGCTATCAGCCCGCGGGCGCGGACGCCTCGCACCCGCGCGAGTTCCGCCAAGCCGGCATCGAAGCGTTCGGCGCGACTGACCGCGAGGACGCGGATGCGCGCACCCTGACGCTGGTGCTCTTGGCGCTGCAGCAGTCGGGCCTGCGCTCCTCGAAGTTGCGCATTGGCGACCTGGGGCTCTTTGCGGCGCTGCTCGAGGGGACTGAGATGCCCGAGCGCTGGCGTCGGCGGCTGCGCCACCAGTTCTGGCGCCCGGACGCCTTTCGCGCCGAGCTGCGCCGGCTGACGACGAACCCCGCGCGGCTTTCGGCGAGCTTGCCGCGCGCGCTCATCGAGGCGCTGAACCTCGACGATCCCGCCCAGGCCGAGAGCCTCGTCGCGGCGGAGCTCGACAAGGGCAGCATCGAGGTGTTCGGCGTGCGCTCGGTGACCGAGATCACCGAAGGCATGCTGGCGATCGCGGCGGACGCCAGGGCAAAGCCGCTGCAGCAATCGGCCGCCGCCTTGATCGAAGACTACCTCGAGGTGAAGGCCTACGCCGATCAGGCACCCGCTAGGCTGCGCGCGCTGATCGAGAAGCCGCAGGGACGTTTCGCGGCAGCCATCGACGCGTTCGAGCGCCGCAGCGCATTGCTGAACGAGAGCGGCGTGAAACTGTCTGAGGTGCCGTTCTCCGGCGAGTTCGGGCGCAACGTCGCCTACTACAGCGGCTTCGTGTTCGAGGTGCTGGCACTCTCGCTCGGCGCCGCGAGCCCCGTCGCGGGCGGCGGACGCTACGACGGCCTGTTGCGCGCGGTGGGCGCGCCGCGCGACGTGCCTGCCGTCGGCGGTGCGATCCACACCGAGCGGCTCCTCGCCGTGGTTGGAGGCAAGGCATGAGCGCGCTCGTTTTTGCAGTACCCTCAAAGGGGCGGCTGATGGAGCAGACGGCCGAGTTTCTAGCCCGGTCCGGGCTCAAGCTGCGCAAGACGGGTCACGACCGCGGCTATCGCGGCGCTATCGAGGATGTCGCCGGCGTCGAGGTGGCGTTCGTCTCGGCCTCCGAGATCGTCGCCGAGCTCAATCGCGGTCACGCGCACTTGGGCGTCACCGGCGAGGACCTGGTGCGCGAGAACATCGCCAACGCCGCCGACCGCGTGACGTTCCTGAAGCCCTTGGGGTTCGGGCGCGCCGACGTGGTCGTAGCCGTGCCGAAGTGCTGGATCGACGTCAGCGAGGTTGCCGACATCGCCGCGGCGGCGATGGCGTTCCGCCGCGAGCACGGGCGCCCCTTCCGCGTCGCCACAAAGTACGTGAATATCACGCGGCGCTTCTTCTCCTCGCGCGGGTTCGCCGATTATCGCATTGTCGAAAGCCTCGGTGCGACCGAAGGCACGCCTGCGGCCGGCACCGCCGACATCATCGTCGACATCACCACGACGGGCGCTACCCTGGCGGCCAACGGCCTCAAGATCCTCGAGGACGGCGTCATCCTCAAGTCCGAGGCCAACCTCGTGGCGTCGAAGACGGCGGCGTGGCCGGAAGAGACGAAAAAGACGTGCGAGCGGTTGCTCGCACGTCTCGGGATTTCTGCCGCCACAGCTTAGCCGGCTACGGCTTCACGAAGGCGTCGACGCGCATGCCGGGCAGCAACGGCACGTTGCCGTCGAGCTCGACCGTCATCTCAAGCACCTCGATATCGGAGGGCCGCCGCGGCCCGCGCGAAAGGATGCGCGGGGTGGCCATCGAGGGCGCCAGATCCGTGACGGTGCCTTCGAAGTCTTTGCCCGGATAGTTGATCGAGCGCACGAAGGCCTTCTGCCCTTTTCTAATCTTGGCGACGTCGCCGTCGTCGACCTCCGCCTTCACCTTGACGACCGACATGTCGCCGACGACTGCCAGCACTTGATCGGGTGACGGCGATACGATCTCGCCCTTCCTGGCATTGACCTCGAACACCGTTCCGGCGCGGGGCGCACGGATGCGCGTTTTGTCGAGTAGCGTTCCGGCAAGGGCGACGTTTGCACGCGCAGCGGTCAGCGCCGACTCGAAGCGGTTGGGCGTCGGCAGGCTGGATTTGGCCTGCGCCTGCGCATATGCCAGCCGCTCGCGCTCGACGCGCTCCTGAGCTTTGGCGAGCCGTTTGCGGGCGTCCGCAAGCTGCTGGTCGGTAAACTCGCCATGCCGTTTGCCGGCAAGCGCGGCATCGAGCTCGAAACGTGCACCAGTCACCTCGCGCTCGGACGAATAGACGCCGTCCTCGCCTTTGGTCACGTCCTCGCGGCCCGAGGTGGCGGGCTGGGCATCGCGCTCGCGGCGGCTCAAGCCCTCCTGCGCTTCGGCGGAGGCGAGACGCGCGCGCGCTTCCTCGTCGTCGAGACGCACGATCAGCTCGCCGTCCTCGACCTTGTCGTTGACCTTGACGGGAACGTCGGCGACGAGGCCGAGGATGCCAGCGCCGAGGCGGAACTCGCCCGAGCCCGGCTCGACACGACCCGGTGCCGCCACGACCCACGGCAGCTCGGTCTTGGCGGCGGCTGTCGTCGTGGTTGTCGAAGTCGAGTTGTTGCTTCCGTAAAGCCCCTCGCTCAGCATGTAGCCGCCGAGAGCCGCCGCAACGAGGGCGACGATGATTGCGATGGTTCTAAGCATTGCGCCTTATCCTATAGCGGCCCCGCAGCGGC
>CAXMLT010000225.1:0-3952 GCA_964194245.1 uncultured Hyphomicrobium sp. | reverse complement strand
CTCGCCGCACCCGCCCGGTGAAAGTCCGGGTGCGGGATTCCGCTGAAACGCTGCGGGTAGGCCGAAAAATCCTGCGCGGGGCGGCGGCAGCGCCGCTCTTCTATCAAAAAAGCTCGCGGCGTTTCCCCGCCCCGCAGCCCCTGATCTGCACAAGCCTCGGGGCGAAGCTCGCGAGCCGCAAGCGCGTCCCTATCGAAGGAGTGAGCACGAGCCCATGGCGCCGATGAGCGATGAGCAGTTCCGCAAGGCCAGAGCGAAGCTGCGCGATCGCCTGCTGCGGCTCACGCTGAAGAAGCTGCGCGACATGAACGACAAGTATTTCGCACGTCCGCGCACGCGCCGGCTCGGCAAAGATGCGCGCGCTCACGACGCGGCAAAACGCCCGCCCGCGACGCGAAGGTGATGTCGAGAAACCGAACAGCTCGGATCCGTCGCCCTCGCGCTGACGCGAAATACGAAAACGCCCGCTGGCTGAGCAGCGGGCGTTTTCTGTTCTGAGGTTGGCGCCGCGAGTGGGAGGCTTACTCGCAGGGCACCGAAAGGGTGATGCCGACCGAGGGGAAGAACTTCTTGCAGTCGACCGGCTTGGCGGAAGCTTCTTTCGTCGCCGCGGCAACCGGGGTCTTCGCAGGCGCAGCCTCCTCGGTGGAAGCAACCGAGATCGAAGAGTTCTCGCTGCGGGCCGTCTTGGCGTCGACCTTGGGCTCAACCTTGGCCTGCTCGGTCACGGGCGTCGCGGCGACGCTGGCGACGGAGGAATTCTCGATCTTCGCCCGCTTCGCGACCGGCTCCGCCTCGGCGGTGTCGACCTGCTTGACGACGGGCTCGCTTCTGACGATGCGCTTCTTGGCCGGAGCGCGCTCACGCTCTGCGACGTAGGACCGCTCTCTGGCGTACGAGCGCGGCGCGTCCGACGTCTGCGAACCGCGGACTACCTCGGGGACGTACTCGCAGGAGATGCAGGCTTCGGCAGCCGAGGCGAAAAGCGCCGGGGCGGCGAGAAGAGCGGCGGCGAGGGCAAGAAATTTGCGGGTCACGGGTGGCTCCATCGATAGGGGGTGCGTTTGTTCTGGAGCTGATATTGCGATGTGTGCGCGCTGTTCCCGCTGGAACACGGAATTTCATCCGCAATATCAGGTATTTGGCCCTTGCGGAGCCGGCCCGGGCGCTACTCGCGCTCGCGCTCGTATGTGAAGGTCTTGCCGTTGAGCTCGCGGATCGCGGGATTGGCGTAGGTCATCACCAGGCTATCGGAGCCTTCACGCCGCAGGCGCGTTCCTGCAAACCGCTTGGCTCCGAGGTCGCCCGGGTTGAACTCGAACACATAGCCCTTGTCGGCTCCCGCGGGGCGGGGAACCTTGAGCGTCTGGTAGGCGAGGCCGAACATCTTGAGGCCCAACGCAACCTCCGTCGGCGCGCTCGTGCAGTCGACCTTGTAGTCGCTAGCCCCGGTCACGCCCACCTCGACGGCGCGGCCGTCGCAGGTTGCGCGCACGTTGATGCCGCTGATCCTGTTGCCCGCCGTGTTGACAACGGCAATGTCGAAGCCATCGCCCTCCGCCGGCTCGAAGCGTTTAAAAGTGAATGTCGGCGCCTTGTCGTAGGGAGGGCTGTCGAGCACCACCACGTCCGCGCCGTCGGCTTTCCAGTGCCCCTTGGAATTCTCGTCATAGGCGCCGTAGGCGAGGAAATATTCGAACGTGGAGTCCCCGGCGAGCCGGAGGCAGGAGCCGACCTCGTGAACTCCCCTCAGGCAGTAGGTTCCTTCCGGGCCTGCCGCTGTCTGCGCGTATGCCACGGCAGCGGGCCAGCACGCGATCGCCGCGGCGATCAGGCTCCCGCGCATTGATTGTCGTCCGATCATCGTCCCCGCGTGTGCTCGCGCTGGCATGATGACGCAACAACGACAGCATTGGCTGCCACGATGAAGGTGCCCATATGAGGGGCACGCCGAGCCAGCGCCAATTCGTCCACCCCTTGTCAAGGCGTGGCGGTCAATGCGTAGCGGCGAACGGCGCCCGGCGTGGTATAGGTCAAAGATGCGCTATCACAAGGCCGCCAAGATATCGAAGCCGGAAGCCGACTACATCATCGGCAGCGGCAGCACGTCGCTCACCGACACCGTCGTCCTCCAGCACCAGGACAATTGGTATGATGTGCGCAGGATGACGGCGGCCGAGATCGACGCCTTCGTCTCGGATCTGGCGCGGGCCGAGCACGCGGCCGAAAAGGCCGACGAGTTTCCGCCGCACTGAGGGGCGCGCTTCCGGCCTTCGCGGACGGGAGTCGAGATGTCGAGATTTAGACCGAGGCGGCAGCCGAATCAGACGGACGAGGTGTGCCGCAGCTCGCTTTCCTTGACGATGCGCTCGAACGCTTCAGCAATCGTCTTGATGCGGTAGCAGCGCTCTCCGACCTCGTGCGGCACCAGGCGCAGGATCTTGTAGGCGCGCGCCGATGCGCCCACGCCCCGCTTGGAGGGCACGAAATCGACCATCTGGCCGACCTTGAACTTATAGCTGGACATGCGACCTTTTACACGCCGATTGCGGCTTTAATGTGTCCGGGCATATGATTGGGGGAATATTGGGCATATCTTGTCTCGTCAGAGAGCTTCGTAATACTTTGATTGTTACAATGAATACTCAAAAATCTCCAGTATCAGCCCATTGCATCTCATTTTATGCTATATATTTGCTGAAGCAATAAACCCGGGCGGCGGGCACCGGGCGCAAATTGATGCACCCCCTAGCAGCGGCGACGCAATCCACGACATTCGCCTCAGACTGCCCAGCGCTCTCAGAATGCCGGCGGAGATAACCGAGCTGCACCCGGCAACGCAAAGGACCTCACCATGCGAAGCGAAGCAACGCACGCGACAAAGTCCCCGAATGCGGCCGCGGCCGGCACCTTCAGGATAGGCGGCGAGGTCGCGGTCCACCGTCTCGGCTTCGGCGCCATGCGCATTACCGGGCGCGGCATCTGGGGCGAGCCCGTCGACCGCGCGGAAGTGCTGCGCACGCTGCGGCGCATCCCTGAGCTGGGCGTCAACTTCATCGACACCGCCGACAGCTACGGCCCGGATGTGTCGGAGCGGCTGATCCGCGAAGCGCTCCACCCCTACAAGAGCCTCTTCGTCGCCACCAAGGCCGGGCTCACGCGCCCTGGTCCCGATGCGTGGGTGCCGAACGGCCGGCCCGAATACCTCCTGGCGGAGGCGCAGAAGAGCCTCGCCAACCTCGGCGTCGAGCAGATCGACCTGTGGCAATTGCACCGCATCGACCCGAAGGTGCCGCGAAAGGAGCAGTTCGACGCCATCAAGCAATTGCTCGACAAGGAGGTCATCCGCTTCGCGGGCTTGAGCGAGGTGTCGGTCGAGGACATCGAGGCGGCATCAAAGGTGTTCCCCGTCGCAACCGTACAGAACCGCTACAATCTCGTCGACCGCGGAGCCGAGGACGTGCTCGAGCATTGTGAGAAGCACGGCATCGGCTTCATCCCGTGGTTTCCCCTCGGCGCCGGCGGGCTCGCGAAATCGAAATCGACGCTCGCAGCCGTCGCTGAGCGTTATGGCGCCACTGCGGGGCAGATCGCGCTCGCGTGGCTGCTCAAACGTAGCCCAGTCATGCTGCCGATCCCGGGCACCTCAAAGGTGGCGCACCTGGAGGAGAACGTCGCTGCGGCCGCCATCGAGCTGTCCGACGCCGACTTCGCCGAGCTCGACCGCGCGGGCCGCCCTTAATGGGCTATCTTTTCGGCCGGTACGAGGGAGCCCGATGCCCTACTTCGCCAGCGCCTCGCGCTCCTTCAAAAGCGCGTCGAGCCGCGCCTGCTGGTCGGCGATGCGGTCTGCGACGCGCGACTCGTCCGCGGCACCCGAGTAGGCCGCGGCCTGCTCCACGAGTTCCCGCAAATTATCGCGGAGTATGGCGATGCGCTGATCGAGATCGGC
>CAXMLT010000224.1:0-1503 GCA_964194245.1 uncultured Hyphomicrobium sp. | reverse complement strand
CTCTAGCCGCTAGGACTGAGCCACGAGTTTCCCGCGCTATCAGGAAATGCGGCGGACCTGACAGTGCGGAAACCTTGCATCTCGCCGGGGCGACCGCCATCGCATTGCCCCCGGAACGTACAAACTTACAGGCCCCCATAATGAATTCGTAATCTGACAGAGGACCTTAGTTAATGCAAGTTGCCGTTGACTGTGGCCCCTGCGCTACGCGTGAGTCGCGGGGTCCGGCGCTGAGCGAGTTCTAGTTGCTGAATTGACTGGTGTTTCTGAACGCAGCTCTCAGGCTGCGTTGGCTGCAACCCTGTTGCGACCTCGCCGCTTTGCGGCAAAGAGCGCACTATCGGCGCGGCGAAAAACCGACTCCGGCGTGTCCTGTGCACTCTCCAGTGTTGCAATACCAACGCTTGCGGTCAGGTGGATTCCGACATCTGGGCGCACCTGGAAGGGATCGGACGCGATCCCCACGCGCAGTCTCTCGCCCACCTGATAGGCGCGCTGCATGTTGGTGTCCGGCATGATGACGAGGAACTCCTCGCCGCCGAAGCGGCAGGCGAGATCGATGCCGCGCGTGTTGCGGCGGAAGCGGGTCGAGAACTCCTTCAGCACAAAGTCGCCGACGTCGTGGCCGTAGGTGTCGTTCACGCTCTTGAAGTGGTCGATGTCGGCCATCAGCACCGATAGCGAGCGGCCAGAGTGGATTGCATCGGCGACGAGCGTCCGCAGATGGCTCTCCATGTAGCGCCGGTTGTGCAGGCCCGTGAGCGGATCGATCATCGCCGCCTCGATGCTTTCCTCCAGGCGGTTGCGCAGATGATCGGAATAGCGTTTGCGCTTCACCTGCGTGCGCACGCGCGCCATCAGCTCGTTTCGATCTATGGGGCGCATGATGTAGTCGTTGACCCCCATGTCGAGGGCGCGCAGCAGGCGCGGCTCGTCTCCGGGCTCGACCAGGACGATGATCGGCAAGTGTCGCGTGCGGTCGAGCGAGCGCGTCTGCGAGCAAAGCCGCAGTCCATCGGCCTCCGACAGCCGCAAGCTCACGATCAGCAGATCGAATTCCCGCTCCGCCAGCAGCGCCAGCGCGGTCTGCGGCCCGCGCGTCACGACCGGCTGGTGCACGGTTGACAGCCATTCCGACAGCCGCGCGGCCGAGCCCGCGTCATCGTCGACGAGGAGAATGCGGGCGCGCTCTTCCGACAGCGCCTTCATCAGCGCGACGTCCTCGGATATGCCCGTCTGGCGCCCTGTAAGCGCCCGCATCAGCATCTCGTCGGTCAGCATTTTGAGGCGCGCGAGGTTTTTCACGCGCGTGACGAGCGCGATCTCGTCGACGGGCTTGGTCAGGAAATCGTCGGCGCCGCCCTCGAGGCCGCGCACCTTGTCGGAAACCTGGTCGAGCGCGGTCACGAGCACGACCGGGATATGATGCGTCTTGGGATTTGCTTTCAGGCGCCGGCAGGCCTCGAAGCCGTCCATGCCGGGCATCATCACGTCGAGCAGCAC
>CAXMLT010000223.1:0-1683 GCA_964194245.1 uncultured Hyphomicrobium sp. | reverse complement strand
CGCAGCGTCGCGGATCAGAAGCGGCAGGCGGAGCTGCGCGAGGCGCTCGAGACGAGTGCATTGACAGCGGCGCCTGTCCCAGCCGATCCCAATGCAATTGAGCCCGTCATGGTACTGACGGCCTCACCGGCCTGGTCCGAGAAGCCGCCACCTAAAGCGACGCCGGAGGTTGCGAAGCAGCTGCCGCCAACGAGGATGATCGTCGGTACTCCCGCAATCGTCAGCGAATAGTCTCGGCGAGTTCGTAGGGACCGTCAGGCCCCGGCAAGCAACTTGTCGCCCTGCTTGCGAAGAGAGCCAATCAAGGCATCGGGTCCGCCGGACTTCAGGATGGTGCTGAACTCCGCCCGGCGGCTGGCGAGCTCGCTGATCGTCCCGTCGAGATAGACATCAACGACCTTCCAACCCTCGCCGCTCTTGCGCATTAAATAATCAAGCGCGACGGCCTTGCCATTAGCCTGGACGAGGTGCGTCTTGACGAGCTTATCGGCCGGCGCTCTGTCGATCGTCTGCAAGACCTCGAAACGCTCCCCCGAGAAGCCGTCGAACTGACTGGCGTAATTTGCAACCATCATCCGGGTGAACGCGTCGATGATGCCAGCTTGCTGCGCAGGGTTGAGCGTGTCCCAGCTCTGGCCTACCGCTGTTCGGGACATGGAAGGTACGTCGTAGGTTTCGGCAAGAATGGGAGCCAGTTGATCGAAGCGCCCTTTGACACCGAGCTGCTTTGCCTTCTGCATGGTTTGGATCAGCGTGCCGTAGAGCACCCCGATGCGATCGCCGGGGGAACCGACCGGCTCGCCGCGTGCCGTGAATGGCCCCAGTGCGATCGACGCCAGCACCACTAAAGACGTATTGAGGACCCACCGCCTCGAGAAGCTTACGTGCGACATGTACTATTGTTCTCCTTGCCACCTTCTCCATACGCCTTGCCTGGCGACGAGGCTGGAATCAAGCCTTCTGAGGTAAGCGAGCAACACTTCCACGGCAAATCTGCGGCGCGCTGAGCATTGCCGTTATTGCGCCCAGAGCCGAGGGCCATAATAGTGGTTCGCTCGCGTGCTGATAAATCGCCAAATTCCCGAATTCCAAATAGTGCTGGAGTAAGGCGGGTAGGCCATGGACGCCAAGACACCGACGGCCTCGTCGACGCCCTTGCTCGATTGCGTAGCGACGCCCGAAGATCTGCGCAAGCTGTCCGAATCCGACCTGCCGCAGCTCGCCGCCGAGCTGCGCCAGGAGACCATCGACGCGGTGTCGGTGACGGGCGGGCATCTCGGCGCCGGGCTTGGCGTCGTCGAGCTGACAGTTGCCCTGCACTGGGTGTTCGATACCCCCCGCGATCGTCTCGTGTGGGATGTGAGCCACCAGACCTATCCGCACAAGATCATCACCGGGCGCCGCGACCGCATTCGCACCCTGCGCCAGCCGGGCGGTCTTTCGGGCTTCACGCGGCGCGACGAGAGCGAGTACGACGCCTTCGGCGCCGCGCACTCCTCGACCTCGATCTCGGCCGGTCTCGGCATGGCGGTCGCGCGCGATCTCGCGCAGCGCGACAACAACGTCGTGTGTGTGATTGGCGACGGCGCCATGTCGGCCGGCATGGCATATGAGGCTATGAACAATGCGGGGGCGCGCGATGAGCGCCTCATCGTCGTCTTGAACGACAACGACATGTCGATC
>CAXMLT010000222.1:0-9153 GCA_964194245.1 uncultured Hyphomicrobium sp. | reverse complement strand
TCTCGGCGGCCTGCTCGAGGCCTATCAGGAGGTGGCGCGGCGCTTGGGCGTGTTCACCAGCAACCGGCCGGCGAAGGGCGCGGGGCCGGTGCTCGTCGCCTCCAATCCGACGGCCAACGGCAAACCGAACTAGGATTTGGCAGTAGGCAGTAACGGCAGTTGGCAGTAGTTGACGTGCCACTGCCTACGATTCCCACTGCGCGAGAGCTCAATGAAAGCCCGCATCCGCATCACCTTGAAGAACGGCGTCCTCGACCCGCAAGGCAAAGCCATCGAGCATGCGCTGACGGCGCTCGGCATTCCGGGCGTCGAGGACGTGCGGCAGGGCAAGTACATCGAGGTGAAGCTCGGCTCTACGAGCGAGTCTGCTGCGCGCGCGACGGTAGAACGCATGTGCAAGGACCTGCTCGCCAACACCGTGATCGAGAATTATTCCTACGAGCTCGACGCGTGAGGCTGCGATGACGGCTACAGCGGGGCGCATGTCGTCGCTAGCCTTCGCCGCGCTGCTGGTTTCCGGTGGTGCTCATGTGGCCTCTGCCACCGACGACATGCGCCCCGTGCTCGACTGCAAGCTCGCCTTCGATGCGATCAAGGAGACCGCCCTTGCGCTCCCCGGCGCCGAGACGAGCGAGAAGCCCGACTGGGACATGGTGCACGTGAAGTCGCGGGCGGGCGGAGACGAGCAGTGGTGGATCGCGCTGTTCGTGTTCACGCAAAAGGGCCACTACGCCTATCCGACGGTGACGCTGAAGTCGATCTGGAAGGAGCCCGGCGGGCAGGTGCTGTCGGAGCGCACGGCGTGCGGCTACGGCGACAAGACGCTGTTCGACAAGGTGATGGCCGAGTTCGCCGAGCTCGACCGGCGGATGAACGAGGCGATCGCCAAAGAGCACCCCGCGAAACCCAAACAATGATCGAAGGCTGACCGCCCATGCTGCGCGCTTCCGTCATCGTCTTTCCCGGATCCAACTGCGACCGCGATATCAAGGTCGCGCTGGAAAACGTCACCGGCTTTCCCGTCAAGATGGTCTGGCACGGCGATGCCTCGGTGCCGGCCTCCGACCTCATCGTGCTACCGGGCGGCTTCTCCTACGGCGATTACCTGCGCTGCGGCGCCATGGCCGCCCACTCGCCGATCATGCGCGACGTGATCGCGAAGGCCAAAGCCGGCACGCCCGTGCTCGGCGTCTGCAACGGCTTCCAGGTGCTGTGCGAGTCAGGCCTGCTGCCCGGCGTGCTGATGCGCAACGCGAGCCTCAAGTTCATCTGCCGCGATGTATGGCTGCGGGTCGACAACGACACGACCTTCGTCACCAAGTGCTACCGCAAGGAGCAGGTGATCCGGCTGCCGATCGCGCACGCCGAAGGCAACTACTTCGCGGATGACGAGACGCTCGATCGCCTCGAGGGCGAGGGCCGCGTCGTGTTCCGCTATTGCGACGAGGCGGGCGAGGCCACGCCCGAGAGCAACCCCAACGGCGCCCAGCGCAACAT
Source organism: uncultured Hyphomicrobium sp. (assembly GCA_964194245.1). Taxonomy (GTDB): domain Bacteria; phylum Pseudomonadota; class Alphaproteobacteria; order Rhizobiales; family Hyphomicrobiaceae; genus Hyphomicrobium_A. Next base: position 7,656 of record CAXMLT010000222.1, on the reverse strand, counting down.
CGCCGGCATCAGCAATGAGACCGGCCGCGTCGTCGGCCTGATGCCGCACCCGGAGCGGCTGTTCGAGCTGGCGCTCGGCGGCGCCGACGGGCGGCGCATGATCGAAAGCGCGCTATTGAGCGCGCTGGAGCCGGCTTAGCTCCCGCTTGCAGGCAGCACAAAAAAGCGTGCCGGACCCGATAGGCCCGGCACGCTCTTCATTTCGTGTGCCGTCGCGGCGTTACTTCTGCAGGTGCGCGCCGGAGTAGGCGACCTGCTTCAGGGGCTCGACCGTCATGGCAACCGCGCCCGGCGTGCAGGTGAACCGCAGCTCGGTGCCCGAGCCGGTATCGAAGCGGGCGGTCTTGCCGGCCTCGACGGTGGCTCGGAAGCGCGCGGAGACGGTTGCAGGCAGCTCGTCACCCTTGATCTCGTCGCCAACGACCAGAGTGAGCTGGCAGAGGCCGTTGTCGGTGAGGAAGTAGCCGACGGCGTGCTTCTGGCCCAAGTGCAGGCTTACGCCCTGGTTAGGCTTGAAGTTGACGGGGGTCGACTGCGCGGTGGCATTCGCGGCTACGGCGAGGACGGACAAAGCAAGCACGGCGGCAACGCCAGCGCTTTTTGCGATCGCGGACATGGCTCCTGCTCCTTCTGAACAGATGGGTGAAGCCGGGTTAAACCAAACGAGCTCCCCGGCGGATGCGGGAACATAAGCGTTGGATTCCCCAGAACAAATGCGAATTGTTGCATTGCAGCAGTGTCGGAATAACAGCGCTCAACTGTCGCGGGTGGGCGCCTCTTCCCCTATGGGTGGGTGTTCGCGGAACACTCCGAAGCGCTGCACGTCTCCTTCCTGGGGATGGCTTAGGAGGTGCAATTGCCAAGCGTTCCCTCTCATTACGCGGGCACCGATCTGTCGCGTCTGCGCGAGGACGCGGCAGCCTGCCGGCGTTGTCGCTTATGGCGCAACGCTACCCAGACCGTGTTCGGCGAAGGTCCGCTTCGGCGCGGATGATGCTCGTCGGCGAACCAGCCGGGCGACAGAGAGGATCTCGCCGGGCGACCGTTCATCGGTCCGGCGGGGCACATACTCGATCACGCGCTCGCGGCTGCCGGCATCGAGGCCTGCCGCCGACGTCCCGTCACCATCGGGCGGATGTGCGGGCAAGCGATCGAGAGCGAGGCGGGGCACTTGTGGATTACCATCCGCCCGTCCTACCTCCTGCGGCTCCCCGACGAGGCTTCGCGCCAGCGCGAATTCGTGCGCTTCGTCAATGACCTGGAAGGCGCCAAGGCCTTGGCCGGAAGCCGCGGCAAGCGCACATCCTGACCGAGGCGACAAGCGCCGATCCGGCCGCTATAAGCGCAGTCTCTCACCCCGGGGGAGACGAGCTTTTCCGCATGGATGCAACGACCGAGACGACTTCCGCCATCACGCCCGAGATCGTGGCGGAGCATGGGCTGACGACGGAGGAGTACGCACGGCTCTTGAAGATCCTCGGACGCGAGCCGAGCCTCACCGAACTCGGGATCTTCTCGGTCATGTGGAGCGAGCACTGCTCCTATAAGTCGTCGCGCTATTGGCTAAAGACGCTACCGACAAGCGGGCCCTCGGTCATCCAAGGGCCGGGCGAGAACGCGGGCGTCGTCGACGTGGGCGACGGCTGGGCCGTCGTCTTCAAGATGGAGAGCCACAACCACCCGAGCTACATCGAGCCGTACCAAGGCGCCGCGACCGGCGTCGGCGGTATCATGCGCGACGTGTTCACCATGGGCGCGCGCCCCATCGCCAACCTCAACGCGCTGCGCTTCGGCGCGCCCGACCACCCCAAGACGCGGCACCTCGTGTCGGGCGTCGTCTCCGGCATCGGCGGCTACGGCAATTGCGTCGGCGTGCCGACCGTCGGCGGCGAGCTCAACTTCGACAAGGGCTACAACAACAACATCCTGGTCAACGCCATGTGCGTTGGTCTCGCGCGCGCCGACAAGATCTTCTACTCGGCGGCGAAGGGCGTCGGTCTGCCCGTCGTCTACGTCGGCTCCAAGACGGGCCGCGACGGCATCCACGGTGCCACCATGGCGTCGGCCGAGTTCGACGACAAATCCGACGAGAAGCGCCCGACCGTGCAGGTCGGCGACCCGTTCACCGAGAAGCTGCTTATCGAAGCCTGCTTGGAGCTGATGGAGAAGGACGCCATCATCGCCATCCAGGACATGGGCGCGGCCGGGCTCACCTCGTCCTCCTGCGAGATGGCGGACAAGGGCGGCGTCGGTATCACGCTCGACCTCGACCGCGTGCCCCAGCGCGAAACGGGCATGACCGCCTATGAGATGATGCTCTCGGAAAGCCAGGAGCGCATGCTCATGGTGTTGAAGCCCGGCGCGGAAGCCGGGGCGGGGGCGATCTTCAAGAAGTGGGGCCTCGACTTCGCCGTCATCGGCGAGACGACCGACGCCGGCCGCATGATCGTGCTCCACAACGGCCGCGTTGAGGCCGACATCCCGGTGACGACGCTCGCCAACTCCGCGCCGCTCTACCAGCGCCCGTGGTTCCCCGTCGTGGCGCCGAAGCTGATCCTGCCGGAGTGGGTGCCCGCCCCCAATGCCATCCTCGAGACACTGAAGAGCCTCATGGGCGGCCCGGCGCTCTGCTCGCGCCGCTGGATCTGGGAACAATACGACCACATGGTCATGGGCGACACCGTGCAGCGGCCGGGCGGCGACGCAGCCGTTGTGCGCATCCACGGCACCGACCGCGGCATCGCCGTCACCTGCGACGTGACCCCCCGCTACGTCGCGGCCGATCCGGTCATGGGCACCAAGCAGGCCGTGGTCGAGACCTGGCGCAACCTCACCGCCGTCGGCGCCGATCCGATCGCCATCACCGACAACCTCAACTTCGCCAACCCCGAGCGGCCGGAGGTGATGGGCCAGCTCATCGGCGCAATCCGCGGCATGGGCGAAGCCTGCCGCGTGCTCGACTACCCGGTCGTCTCGGGCAACGTGTCGCTGTACAACGAGACCAACGGCGTCGGCATCCCGCCCACACCGGCGATCGGCGGCGTTGGCCTCATCCCGGACGTCGCGCGCATGGCCGACATCAGACTCAAGCGCGAGAACGACCTGCTCATCCTCATCGGCCGCGAGAGCGGGCATCTCGGGCAGTCGCTCTACCAGGAGGCGGTGACGGGTAAGCTCGAGGGGGCGCCGCCGCCGGTCGACCTCGCCGACGAGATCAAGGCCGGCAGGCTCGTGCGCGCCCTGATCCGCGAGCAGAAGGTCTCCGCCGTGCACGACGTGTCCGACGGCGGGCTCATCGTCGCCATTGCGGAGATGGCGCTCGCCGGCTCACTCGGCGTGGAGCTCTTCGCCTATGAGGGCAAGCTCCCGGTCCACGCCATCTGGTTCGGCGAGGACCAGGGGCGCTATGTCGTCAGCGTCGATCCGATGCAGGCCGAGGAAGTGATTGAGCGTGCGCGTCTCTTGGCTCTGCCGGCGCGCATCGTGGCGCGCACGAGTGGCGTGGCGATTGCGCTGAAGGGCGAGCCGGAGCTGCCGCTCACCGACTTGCGGCGCGCGCATGAGGCCTGGCTGCCGGGGTATATGGCTGCGGCCCAGTAACGTTCCCGACTTGTCGCTGCCACTGAGGTCTGAGTCAGCACTGGCTGCTGCAGGTGGGCAGCCTGCAACTTCCGTCTATCCGAATGGGAATAACCTGGCGAAATGTTGGGCTGCTTGGTCGTAACTTGGGAGCTAATTTCCCATATAAGTTAGGCTGGATGTTGCCTACCAAGGAGACCCCCATGGCCATGGACGCCGGCGAGATCGAGCGGCTCATCAAAGCCAAGCTGCCCGACGCCCGTGTCGAGATCCGCGACCTTGCCGGCGACGGCGACCACTATGCCGCCCACGTGATCAGCTCGGCCTTCGAGGGCAAGTCCCGCGTGCAGCAGCACCAGATGGTCTACGAGGCGCTCGGCGGCCGCATGGGTGGCACCCTGCACGCCCTCGCCTTGACCACCGCTGCCGAAGGCTGACCGATTGATTTCGGAGCGAAAGCCCCACACATTCACGATTGAAGCGCGGCGCGAGACGGCCTAAAGGCTCATTTAGCCGTGCATAAGGAGCAGGGAAGGACCCCGATGACCCCGCAGCAGGACATGCAGGACTGGATCCGCAAGACCGTCGCGAGCAATGACGTCGTGCTCTTCATGAAGGGGCAGAAGGCGATGCCGCAGTGCGGTTTCTCGGCCCAGGTCGCCCAAATCCTCGGCCTGCTGGGCGTCAGCTACAAAGATGTCAACGTGCTCGACGACATGGGCATCCGCGACGGCATCAAGGCCTTCTCCAACTGGCCGACGATCCCGCAGCTCTACGTCAAGGGGGAGTTCGTCGGCGGCTGCGACATCGTGCGCGAGATGGCACAGGCGGGTGAGCTGCAGCAGCTCTTCGACGAGAAGGGCGTCGCGTACGACAAGTCGAAGGCGCTCGCCTAGGCAAGAAGCGCCGGCCCTAGTTTCGCCGCCAGCGCGCCCTTGACTGCAGGCCTCGTCGGGCGGCTTTGGGGCCGTGTCATCGGAACTGGGCTAAAGATGCGGTTGGGCGGCCGACGATTCCTGTTGAGCCTCGCCATCATCGGCGCCGCCGTGTGCCTCGCGCTCGGCATCAGCCTGCCCATTCTCAGGCTCACCAAATTCATCTTCTGGACGAGCGAGTATTCGCTCATTTCTACCGTCGAGGTGCTGCTGCGCGACGGGCAGACGTTCCTCGGCCTCGTCGTGCTCGTGTTCTCGATCCTGCTGCCGGTCGTCAAGCTCGGCTACCTGCTGCTCGTCTCGACGTTGCCCGCAGCAGAGCTGCGCCGCCACGCCAAGCGGCTGAAGGCCATCGAGTGGATCGGCAAATGGTCCATGCACGACGTGCTCGTGCTGGCATTGACGATCTTCTTCCTGAAAAGCCAAGGCATCTATGATGCCGCGAGCCTGCCTGCCGTCTATTTGTTCACCACCGCCGTGGCGCTGATGATCCTCTCCTACGCGTGGCTCAAAACCGACATGGCGGCGGCCGGCGGCCCGCTGGCCGAGCCGGAGACGCCGAAGCGCCTGTCGGCGATGCGCAACTTCCTCCTGAGCTTCCTCATCATCCTCGCAACCGTGTTCTTCGCGCTCGGGATCATCCTCCCGGTGATCCGCTTCACCACCGTGTATGTGTGGACCAACGAGCACTCGATCGCGACGATCATATTGGCGCTCTACGAGAGCAACGAATACTTCCTCTGCGCCGTAGTGTTCGCGGTGTCGATCTTCTTCCCGTTCCTCAAACTGTTCTACCTGCTGACGCTCGTCACCTCGCCCGACCTCAGCCCCGAGTTCCGGCGCCGATCGTTCTCGACCATGGAATGGCTCGGGCGCTACTCGATGACGGACGTGATGGTGCTGGCGCTGATGATCTTCTACGTGAACTCGTCCGGCTACACGGAGGCTGTCGTGATGCCGGGGGTGTACTTCTTTGCTGCTTCCGCGCTCATCACCATGCTGGCCTACGGCTGGGCCAACACCGTGCCGCCACGGCCCACGGCATTGACCGCTTCCGAGCCCGCAGCCGGTGAGATCGTGACGCTGCCGACGAACCCGGCGCGGCGCCATCGCCCGGCTTAGAGCGGCGCGCAGCTTTCTTTGCTAAGGTTCCCGTTCTTGAGCACTGGGAGGCGAGCATGACCCCTTGGGAGATCAAAGGCCGCGAGTTCGGCAACTGCAATTGCGCCTACGGCTGCCCCTGCCAGTTCAACGCGCTGCCAACACACGGGCATTGCCGCGGGCTCGCCGTGTTCGACATCGAGCAAGGCTTCCACGGAGCGACGTGCCTCGATGGACTGCGTGCCGCCGGCGTGTTCCGCTGGCCGGGCCCCATTCACGAGGGCGGCGGAGAGGGCGTGCACATCGTCGATAAGCGCGCCACGCCCGCGCAGCGCGAGGCGCTGCTGCGTATCCTCAAGGGCGAGGACACCGAGCCGGCCGCCACCGTGTTCAGCGTATTCGCCTCCACCTGCGCGAAGCTGCACGAGCCGATCGTGGCGGATATCGAGTTCGAGCTGGACATCGACAGCCGCACGGCGCGCGCCCACATTAACGGCGTCGTCGAGATGCTCGGCGCGCCGATCCTCAACCCCATCACCGGCGCCGAGCATCGCGTGCGCATCGAGCAACCAAATGGCTTCGAGTTCGCAGTGGCCGAGATCGGTCGCGGCTGGTCGAAGACGGCGGGCCCGGTGAGCTTCAAGCTCGACGACACCTACGGCCAGTTCGCGCGCATCCACCTCAACCAAAGCGGAATGGTGCGCTGACCGGCCGCCCGACCATAATCGAGACGCTGCTGCGGCACGACCGCGCCATCATCGCGACCGCGCTCGCCCTGCTGACGGCGCTGGCTTGGCTCGCGCTGCTGCAGGGCGCCGGCACCCGCATGAGCGCCACAGCCATGACGACGTGGCAATTCCCTCCGCCGCGCGTGACGCCGGAGCCGGGCGTCTGGAATGCCGTTTACTGGCTGACGATGCTAACGATGTGGTGGGTCATGATGGTCGCCATGATGACCCCCAGTGCCGCGCCCATGATCCTGCTGTATGCACGCGTCGCACGCCACGCCCCGGGGCAATCCGCGCCCGCCGGCGCACTCGGACCGGTGGTCGCGTTCGCCGCTGGCTATTTCGCATGCTGGTTTGGGTTCAGCGTTATCGCCGTGGCGCTGCAGTTCGCGCTCGAACGCCTCCGGCTCGTAGACGGCATGACCATGTGGTCGGTCAACGCGTGGCTCACGGGCGCGCTGTTCCTCGCTGCCGCGCTCTATCAGCTTTCACCGCTCAAGGCGGCCTGCCTCACCCATTGCCGCTCGCCTGCCGCCTTCCTCGCGCGCCATCGGCGCCCCGGCACGCGCGGCGTCTTCCGCTTAGGGCTTATCCACGGCGCCTACTGCGTCGGCTGCTGCTGGGTGCTCATGCTGCTGCTGTTCGCAGCCGGCATCATGAACCTCGTGTGGATCGCCGGGCTCGCGATCTTCGTGCTCGTCGAGAAGGTAGCGCCGTTCGCGGCGCGGCTGGCGCCCTTGACCGCGGGGCTTCTTGCGGCCGCCGGCCTCTACGCGATGCTTGCGGCGTGAGCCCCGCAGAAACGCGAAGCGGCGCCGCAAAGGGCGCCGCTCAGTTGATCGGGTCGGTCTCGTTTACCGTGAGTAGAACTCGACCACGAGGTTCGGCTCCATGTGCACCGGGTAGGGCACATCCGACAGCGCGGGGACGCGCACGAGCTTTGCCACCATCTTGTTGTGGTCGGCCTCGACGTAGTCGGGCACGTCGCGCTCGGGGCTCTTGATCGCCTCGAGTACCAGCGGAAGCTGACGCGCCTTCTCCTTCACCTCGATCACGTCGCCGACCCTGACGCGGTAGCTCGGGATGGTCACGCGCCGACCATTGACCGTCACGTGGCCGTGGCTGACGAACTGCCGCGCGGCGAAAACGGTGGGGACGAACTTGGCGCGATAGACGACGGCGTCGAGGCGGCGCTCGAGCAGGCCGATCACGTGCTCGGACGTCGAGCCCTTGAGGCGCGCGGCCTCCACGTAAATGCGGTGGAACTGGCGCTCGGTGATGTTGCCGTAGTAGCCCTTGAGCTTCTGCTTGGC
>CAXMLT010000221.1:0-3665 GCA_964194245.1 uncultured Hyphomicrobium sp. | reverse complement strand
CAACTGGCAGGAGGTGATGCGCGACCCCAAGCGGCTCGCACCAGAGATCCGCGCCTACCTCGAGGCCGAGAACGCCTATTGCGACGCCCAGCTTTCGGACACCAACCTCCTGCAGGCCGACCTCTTCACCGAGATGAAGGGGCGCCTCAAGGAGAACGACAGCACCGTCCCGGCGCCTGACGGGCCCTACGCCTACTACTCGAGCTTCGTTGCCGGCGGCCAATACCCGCTCCTCGCCCGGCGCCCGCGCGACGGCGGGGCCGAGACCGTTCTCCTCGACGGCAACGCCGAGGCCAAGGGCAAGCGTTACTGGGACCTCGGCATCTCCCACCACAGCCCCGATCACACGCTGCTCGCCTACTCGAGCGACGACCGCGGCTCCGAGCTCTACACCATCCGCATCCGCGATCTGCGCACCGGCCGCGACCTGGCCGACGAGATCCCCGACACGCGCGGCGGCCTCGTCTGGGCCAACGACAGCCGCACGCTGTTCTACGTTCGGCTCGACGAGCACCACCGCCCGCTGCAGGTCTACCGCCACGTCGTCGGCACGCCGGTGACGGACGACGTCCTCGTGTACGAGGAGAAGGACACCGGCTTCTACGTCGCGTTGGGGTCGACGCAGTCGGGCAAGTTCGTCCTCATCGATGCGCACGACCACCAGACGAGCGAGGTCTACCTCATCGACGCCGACGCGCCGACCGCGACCATGCGCCTAGTCGAGCGGCGCCAGCACGGGCATGAGTACTCGGTCGAGCACCACGACGATCGGCTGTTCATCACGACGAACTCGGCGGGCGCGGAGGACTTCCGCATCTGCGAGGCGCCGCTCGCGTCCCGGGCCATGGCTAACTGGCGCGAGCTCATCGCCCATCGCCCCGGCCGCCTCATCCTCGATACCGTCCTCTTCCGCGACCACATGGTCCGGCTGGAGCGCGAGGACGGCCTGCCGCGTATCATCGTCCACCGTCTCAAGGACGGCGCGGAGCACACGATCGCATTCCCCGAAGAAGCCTACGCGCTCGGCATGGCGCCCGGCTACGAGTTCGACACGACGACGCTGCGCTTCGTCTACTCGTCGATGACGACCCCGGCCGAGACCTACGACTATGACATGGAGAGCCGCGCGCGCACGCTGCGCAAGCGCCAGGAGGTGCCGAGCGGGCACAACGCGGCCGACTACGTGACGCGCCGCGTCTATGCGCCGGCACCCGACGGCGAGACGGTGCCGGTCTCCATCCTCTACCGCCGCGACACCCCGCTTGACGGCTCCGCGCCGGTCTTCCTCTACGGCTACGGCGCCTACGGCATCTCGATCCCTGCCTCGTTCTCGACGACGCGGCTGTCGCTCGTCGACCGCGGCTTCATCTATGCGATCGCGCACGTGCGCGGGGGCAAGGACAAGGGCTACCGCTGGTACACGGACGGCAAGCTCACCAACAAAGTACACACCTTCACCGACTTCATCGCGGCCGGCGACTATCTCGTCGCGCAGGGCTTCACCCAGCGCGGACGCATCGTCGCCAACGGCGGCTCGGCCGGCGGCATGCTGATGGGCGTCATCGCCAACATGGCGCCCGAGCTGTTCCTCGGCATCATCGCGGACGTGCCGTTCGTCGACGTGTTGAACACCATGCTCGACAAGGATCTGCCGCTGACGCCGCCGGAGTGGCCCGAGTGGGGCAATCCGATCGCCAGCAAAGAGGACTTCGAGACGATCCTCAGCTACAGCCCGTGCGAGAACGTAGTGGCCAAGCCCTATCCGCACATCTTCGCCTACGGCGGGCTGACCGACCCGCGCGTCACCTACTGGGAGCCGGCGAAGTGGATCGCGCGTCTGCGCGAGCTCAACACCAGCGACAACCTGATCCTGCTTAAGATCAACATGGAGGCGGGCCACGGCGGCGCGTCGGGTCGTTATGAGCAGCTGAAGGAGATCGCGGCGGACTATGCCTTCGCGCTGAAGATCACCGGAAAGGCCGCGGCACCCGCCACAGGCGAGGCGGAAAAGGCGCCTGAGCTAAGGCGCTCGATTAGCGCCTGTCGTCTGTAGTTGTTCTGTTGGCGGCTCCCGCTCGCTCGGGCAAACACCGCCGCCCTTACGGTGACGCGGGTTCCATCGTCCCCAGTACACTCACGATCAGGACGACGAGCAGACCGAGAGTCCACTCGGCGACAACGTGGCGGCGAAGCCTGGCCAGCGAAAGCACTCGGCCGGCCTCATCGACCCCCCTCAATGACGGAACGAGCCAGAACCGGTTGGTGATGGCGAGACACAGCATGCCCGCAAACAGGCAAAGCTTCACGAGAAGGAGTTGGCCGTAGGACGTGCCCACCAAACCATTGAGGGAGCCAACCAAATACCACCCATTGATAAGGCCGGAAGCAACGAGCACCGCGACGGCGACATATCCCATGCTGGAGAAGCGCATGAGAACAGGCTCCGCGTCCTCGTGGTCGTAAGCGAGGATGTAACCGAGGACCAAGAGGCCGCCGATCCATGCACCGGCAGCGAGCAAATGGAGGGCGTCGGCACCTACGTGAATGATGCCGCCGATGCCCTCGCTCTGTTGCGTATGTCCGATGCCGGCCAAGCCAGCGAGGAGCGAAGCGGTAAGCAGCGCAAGGACTACACGGCCGTGGAGGGCGGAATAAGAGCGCAGTCCGATTAGCCCGACGGCCAATGACACCAATACCAGGCGAACGAGCCACACGTATCCAAATGCGGTGTCGCGCAGGACTGACCGCAGCGAATCCCAGTCCGCGGCCGCGCTCGAAGTGCCGACCATATTGGCGGTGGTGAAGGCAAGCCAAGGGAGGCTGCTCAAGAGCGCAACAAGGGCAGCCCAAAGCATAACCCGATGCACCCAATGCTCCGATCGCATCGACCAGAAGTCGGCGCGATCGGGGAATGCATAGAGGGGGAAGAGGGACGCTCCGAAGAGCACGAGCACAGCCGTAAAGTGCAGAAAGCGGGAGACGATGAGCCCCGCCTCAAGCATCACGGCTTGACCGTGAACGAGTAGCTTCCCTGCACGCGGTGTGTATCTGCGGCCACCGCGTGCCAGTCAACTTTGTACGTGCCCGCAGCCAGAGGCTTTGTCAGCGGCACGACCAATTGTTTCTTATCGGTTGGATCGGCAGCGGCGGTCCCAACCTCGACCTTCTGTCCCTTTTGATCCTTCACGTCTGCACTTGAGAATTTCGGCACAAGCTCCTCATTGAAGCTGAGCCGCAACTCTTTCGGAGCAGCGGAAACGACGGCATCCGCGGCGGGGTCGGATTTGACGAGCTTGGGATGGGCATAGGCCGCCGTGGCGACGACGCTGCCAGCGACGAGGGAAACGATGGCTATAGAGGTATTTCGCAACATTGCTCGCTCTCCATTTAGGCCAGTAACATCTCGCGTAGGCAGTGCGCTAATGCCCGCCTACGCGGGAGTCTGCGTTGACGCTACCAGTACCGGCGATAGTACGAGTAGGAGGGGCGATCCTCATGGTACTCCCGGTGCAGATATCTCAGCGCACGATGAAAGGCGCGGTGCTCTCTCCAGTTTGAGAACCCCTCCTCGTGTGCGCGCTCGTGAGCTTCACCAAGCTCGTCGTGGAAGCGCGAGTGTGCGCTGTAACCGCTGTAGCGATTGTAGTCGTCGTCATCGTGCGCGA
>CAXMLT010000220.1:0-3122 GCA_964194245.1 uncultured Hyphomicrobium sp. | reverse complement strand
CCGCTGTTCGAGATCGACAGCCCGGAGGTTCTGCAGGCTCACACCGACTTCATCGCAGCGGTGCAGGCCGCCGCCAAAAGCAAAGCGCAGCTTGCGCTCGCCCAGCGTGCCCTCGACCGGCAAACGGGGCTCTTTGCGGATCACGCGACGTCGCAACGAGAGGTCGAGCAGGCGCGCAACGACTTTACGGGAGCCGAGTCCGACGTGAAGACGACCGAGAGCGTCGTCGCGGGAGCCCGCAACCGCCTGCGCGTTCTCATGGGGCGCAGCGATGCCGATCTGGAGAAATTGGAACGCGATCGCGTGATCGATTCACTCGTCACCATCAAGTCGCCGATCGATGGAACCGTCATCTCGCGCAAGATCGGCCCCGGCCAATATGTGCGCAGCGACTCCGGCGAGGCGCTGTTTGCCATCTCCGATCTCTCCACCATGTGGCTCAAGGCGGCCGTGCCCGAGAACGACATACCGCTCATTCGCGTCGGGCAGGAGATCGAGGTGAAGGTCACTGCGATTCCGGACCGCGTGTTCCGGGCCAAAATCTCGGCGATAGGCGCCGCCTCCGATGCCGCCACCAGACGTGTGGTCGTGCGATCGGAGCTTCCCAATCCCGATCACCAGCTCAAGGCCGAGATGTTTGCGAGCTTCAAGATCACGACCTCGGAGGGCAGCCGTGCACCGGCCGTGCCGGTCGAATCGATCATTTGGGACGGCGACGTTGCGACCGTGTGGGTCGAAACCGCACCCAAGGTGTTCCGCCGCCGTGTCGTGCAGGTCTCGACGCAGCAAGACGGCCTGGTCGAGATCATTCAGGGCGTCCACGAAGGCGAGAAGGTCGTCGCGCGCGGAGCCATCTTCGTCGACAACGAGTGGCGGCAATGACGCGCTCGGCGGGGGGCTGACGAGGAATGCTGCGCGGTCTCATCGCGTTCTGTCTTTCACGGCGGCTGCTGGTGCTCGTGTCGTTCGCGGCGTTCCTGGGCCTCGGCATGGCGGCAGCGACGACGCTCAACATCGAGGCCTATCCCGATCCGGCCCCGCCGATAATCGAGATCATCGCGCAGTACCCGGGTCAGTCGCCCGAGGAGGTGGAGCGCTACGTCACCATCCCGATCGAGATCGCGCTCTCGAGCACGCCGGGCCTGAAGTACGTGCGCTCTAACACGGTCTATGCGCTCGGGTTTTTGCGGCTGCAGTTCGAGTACGGCGTCGACTACAATTTTGCTCGCCAGCAGACCATCAATCGGCTGAAGGACGCCGCCCTTCCGCAGGGTGTGCAGCCGGTCATCTCGCCGGCGGGCGGCATTAGCGAGATCATGCGCTTCCAACTCGTCGGGCCGCCCGACATGGATTTGCTGCAGCTCAAGACGCTCGAAGATTGGGTCGTGGAGCGGCGCTTGCGCATCGTGCCGGGCGTTGCCGACATCTCGTCGCTCGGCGGCAAGACCAAGGAGTATCAGGCCGAGATCGACCTCAACAAGATGATGTCCTACGGGCTGACGTTGCCGCAGATCATCAGCGCACTTTCAGTGAGCAACTCCAACGTCGGCGGCCGCACGATTGCGCTCGGGGAGCAATCCGTAAACGTGCGCGGCATCGGCGTAATCGGATCGGTCGGCGATATCGAGAAGACGGTTCTCACGCAGCGCAACGGCGTGCCGGTCTTGTTGTCGGACGTCGCGAGAGTTCAGGTCGGATATGCGCCGAGACTGGGGATCGCGGGGCGCGACGACAAGACCGACGTCATCTTCGGCATCGTCCTCATGCAGAAACTCGAACGGACGATGGACGTCATCCGCCGCGTGCATACGGCGATCGATACGCTCAACTCCGACGGCAGCTTGCCGCCGGGCGTGAAGGTGGTGCCGTTCTACGACCGCGGTGAGCTCGTCGCCATCACGGTTCGAACGGTGCTGCACAATCTGCTCTTCGGCATCGCGCTGATCTTTCTCATCCAGTACGTGTTCCTGGGCAATTTGCGCTGCGCGATCATTGTTGCCGCAACCGTGCCGGCCGCCTTGTTCCTGGCCGTGATCATCACGGTTGTGCGCGGAGATTCCGCCAACCTGCTTTCGGTCGGGGCGATCGATCTCGGCATCATCGTCGACGCGACCGTGATCATGGTCGAGAGCATCTTCCGCCACCTGGCGCATCCACGTCAGTCGCGGTCAGCCTCCTGCAAAGGATCAGCGAAGTGCATAAGCTGCTGCTGCGCCTCTGCAGCTTTGATGTGTTTCTGCAGGGCGTCGGCTCTTACTTTGAGGTTTTCGAGGTCTCCTGTGGGCTGGTGCATTTGGTATGACGACCAGCCGATTCCGATGCCGAGCAGGATAACGGCTATCGACCATACGACCCAGGTTAGTCTGTAGGTTTGGTCCGTAATGCGACCGCGCCTCTTTGCGATAAATATGGCAGGGGGCCCAATACTCGCGAGGAGCAAACCGATCGGAAGCCAAAATACCGACATTTCAGTCTCCCGCGTTCCGAAATGGCGTGTTCACTGTGAGAGGTAAAGCGACGATAGCTTGATCGCGATGTCGCGAAACGCCTGCTGGAGCTGGGTGCCGTCGGCCGCGCTGTAGAACTTGCTCGGATCGCTTGCGCACTGGGTGAGCAAGTTGATTGCCGTCGTATCGGTGCTGGGGATGGTAAAGCCGACCGTGTAGACGACGATGCCGTTAGTCTTCATGGCAGCGCACTGCGACAGGGCCTGCGCCCCCGAGCAGCCGTTCGCGGCGTCTGGACACGAGCCTACGTAATTCTGATCGACGCCGACGCCGCCCGAGCTGTACTGCGTGTTGTAATCGCCGTCGGTCATCAGGACGGCGATCTTCTGCAGTTTAGTGGTGCCGTAGGCTGCCGCGCCGTTGGAGGGCCAGAGCGTGTTCCAATTCGGCGAGAGGGTGTACCAGGCCCACGCGGTGCCGAGATGTCCCGCAGTACCTCCGCCTGCCTGTAGATTGTTAATTGCGTTGAGAAGAGTGGTCTTGTTGCTCGTCAGAGGCTGCACCGGTGACGGCACCACGCAAACGCCCGTCTTCTTGCCGTTTACAGTCGTGTAATTCGAGGTGTACTCGCCCATGACGTACTGGCCGGTGGCGGGCGCCGCATCGGTGTACTTC
>CAXMLT010000219.1:0-9732 GCA_964194245.1 uncultured Hyphomicrobium sp. | reverse complement strand
GTGCTGCTCGACGTGATGATGCCCGGCGAGAACGGCCTCGATCTGGCGCGCGATCTCAAGGCGACGCGCTCGATCCCCATCTGCATGCTGACCGCGCGCTCCGAGCCCGAGCATCGCATCGAAGGACTCGAGACCGGCGTCGACGACTACATCCCCAAACCCTTCGAGCCGCGCGAGCTGCTCCTGCGTCTGCGCAATATCCTGCGTCGCGGGGCGGGCCCGACCGGCCCGCACGACGAGATCCGCATGGGGGCGAACGTGTTTCACGTCGGTCGCGGGGAATTACGCCACGGCGACGAAACGGTGAAGCTCACCGAGCGCGAGCGCGACCTCTTGCGCCTATTCGCCCAGCGCATCGGCACGCCGATCGCCCGACATGAGCTTTTCGCCGAAGATTCGACCGGCAGCGACCGCGCCATCGACGTCCAGATCAACCGTCTGCGCCGCAAAATAGAGACCGACCCCTCGAACCCGGTCTACCTCCAGACAGTGCGCGGCAAAGGGTATATTCTTTATTCCGATTGAAAACGTTCGAGCTTCCGCACGAGGTCGGCTCTAAATGCTCGCTCCCAACGACGAGCGCATGAACGCATTGCGCGCGCGGTGGCAGGGCGTGCAGCAATGGCTCGAATCCTCGTTGCGGCTTCCTCCGCAGGCGCGCGGGCAGTGGACATGGCCGCGCCTTGACGTGCCACGACTGCGCGGCTGGTCGACGGCCGGCGTCAATTGGTTCACTACCACCCACGCGGCCAACATGCGCCGCATTCAGGGGCTCATCTCCTCCTGGCTGCCCAAGGGCCTCTACGCCCGCGCCCTCATTATCATCATCGCGCCGATCGTGGTGCTCGAAGGCGTCATCGCCTTCGTGTTCATGGAGCGCCACTGGCAAGCAGTGACGCGCCGGCTGTCGGAGGCGACCGCACGCGACATCGCCGCGCTGATCGACGTCTATGACGAGTACCCGCAGAAGAACGACTACAGCCAGCTCATCGAGATGGCTCGCGACCGGCTCAAGCTATCTATGCAGATTCTGCCGCCGGGCGATCTGCCGGAGCCGCGGCCGAAGCCCTTCTTCGCCCTGCTCGACCAGGCGCTGTCGGACGAGATCAGCAAACAAGTGCGTCGACCGTTCTGGATCGATACCGTCGGCCAGTCGAACCACGTGGAAATCCGCGTCAAGCACGCCAACGCCATCCTGCGCTTCGTCGCCACGCGCTCCCAGACCTATGCGTCCAACTCGCACATCTTTCTTTTGTGGATGATCGGCTCGTCCGTCATCCTGCTCACCGTCGCGATCCTGTTCCTGCGCAATCAGATCCGCCCGATCCTGAGACTCGCCGAAGCCGCCGACGCCTTCGGCAAGGGACGCACCGTGCCGGACGATTTCCGCCCCCGCGGTGCGCGCGAAGTGCGCCAGGCCGCCACCGCCTTTCTCGAGATGCGCGACCGCATCATCACGCACGTGGAGCAGCGCACGACAATGCTGGCCGGCGTCAGTCACGACCTGCGCACGGTGCTGACACGCTTCAAGCTGGAGTTGGCGCTGCTCGGCGACACGGACGAGACACGATCCCTGCAGTCGGATGTGCGTGAGATGCAGAGCATGCTCGAGGACTACCTCGCCTTCGCCAAGGGCGACGGCGGCGAGATCTCGAAGCTCACCAACCTGCGCGAGCTTTTGCAGGAGATCCACGAAGACTCGCAGGTCTACGGCACGCCGATCGAGCTGAAGCTCAGGAAGCGGCGGCAGGACATAGTGCTGCCCTTGAAGCGGCAGGCCTTCAAGCGCGCGATCACGAACCTCGTCTCCAACGCCGTGCGCTTCGGCGACCAGGTGATCATCCGCGCCGCGGTCGAGGGCCAGTGGGTGCGCGTCGAGGTCGACGACAACGGCCCGGGGATTCCGGCGTCAGAGCGCGCGAACGTGTTCCGTCCGTTCTACCGGCTCGACCACGCGCGCAACCAGGACGAAGGCAACACCGGCCTCGGCCTCGCGATCGCCCGCGACATAGCCAAGAGCCACGGCGGCGACATCACGCTTGGTGAGAGCTCGATGGGCGGACTGCGCGCGATCATCTCGGTACCACTGTGACCGCGGCGCTTAGGCAGACGCCGGCGGCGGAGCCTCGGGCGCCGGCTTCGGCTCGCTCGGCGCGCTCGCGCGCTTGCAGGCAGTCCTGAAGCCTTCCGCCACGTCGCACACCTTCTTCGCGAACGCATCGATCGAGTTCAGCGTCTCCTCGCCGCGGCGCAGGCGACGGTCGAGCGCTGCCATGGTGCGCGCAAGGCCGGGATCGTCGTCCTTGAGCCAGGTGCGGAACACCGACCCGTAGACGGCGCCAAGCCCGGTGGCGCGGAGCTGGCCCTCGAGGCCCTCGGCGCTGACGTCGGCCGCGCGCAGCATCCACGCCTGCGATTGCGAAAGAGCGCGCATGAGCGCCGGATCGAACGTCCACGTCGCCGCGATCGAGGCGAGCGCCGGCCTGTAGGGTGCCATCACATCGAAGCGGCTCATCACCACATCGAAGATCGCGTCGCGCGACGACTGGCCGGCGGCGCGTTTGGGCGCACGCGCGAGCACCTCGTCGTCGACGGTGCGCACGAACGCGGCAACGATCTCGGCCTTTGAATTGAAGTCGCGGCGCACCTCGTTGAGGTTAACGTCGGCCGCCTTGGCGATATCGGTGAGCGTCACGTCGCGCCAGGGGCGCTCACCGGCGAGCCGCAGTGCAGCGGCGACAATCCGGCCTTTGGGCGTCGAAAGATCGAGCATGGGCGCCTACTTTCCGATGTGAAAGAGGTAGGCGTTCACCGCGTGAAATGAAAGGCGGGAACAAGCTCGCGAAGCGCCATCACGTACCGACACGATCGCGTGAGTGAAGCGATCGTCCGTTGCCAAAATTGCTACGATATATCATAACCTAGCACACGGGAGTTGCCTTGGGCACCCCCGGCAGGGCGAATTTCCAAACCGTTCGTCCCGCCGATAGACGGAGCGACAAGCGCCGGCCTCGGGACCCTCCTCCTCGGTACCAGCCGCGCCCCTGGAGCTTCCGCAAAAACCTGGGACCCCCGGGCGAAAGCCCGCTCAGGTTTTGAACGCGACGCGCGGCCGTGAACGGCTCTCGAGCGTGCTCCGCTCACCTTGCCAGTTCACGGCCGCGCTTCGTTGCGGCGGCAACCGCCTCAGACAACAGTTTCTTGAGCCCGTCGGGTCCGCCGAGAATCTCCAGCGCCGCAGCGGTCGTGCCGCCGGGCGAGGTCACGTTCTGGCGCAGAACCGCTGCGTCGAGATCGGAATGTTCGAGCAGCGCCGCCGACCCGATGACGGTATGGCGCGCCAGGCGCTCGGCAAGCTCGGCGTCGAGGCCCGCGGCGCGCCCCGCTTCGGCGAGGCATTCCGTCAGCAGAAACACGTAGGCCGGCCCGGAGCCGGACACGGCCGTCACCGGATCGAGCAGCTCCTCGTCCTCGACCCACATCACGTGGCCCCCGGCCGAGAGCAGCCGCTCGGCAAGCGCGTGCTGCACCGGCGTGACGGCGGCGTTTGCGATTGCCACCGTGACGCCGCGGCCGATGGCGGCCGGCGTATTGGGCATCGCGCGCACCACGCTCGCGCCCGCCGGCAGCTTCGCCTCGAGACCGGCAATGCGCCGTCCGGCGGCGATCGACAGATAGAGCGTGTCGGGCCCAGCGACGCGGGCGACCTGCGGCAGCACGGTTTCCATTACCTGCGGCTTTACGGCGAGCAGGACGACCGTCGGCGGCATCGACAGCTCGTCGACTAGGGGGAGCACGTCGATCCCGCTCTCGGCGAGCAGGTTGGCAGCCTCGCCCATGGGCTCGGGATCCTGCACGACGACGGTGCGCGGGTCGAGGCCGTGCGCGAGCAGCCGCGACAGCAGCGCTCCGCCCATTTTGCCCGCGCCGACCAGCAGCAGCGGGCCATCGAGAGTGAATCTCATCAACGCAACTCGGTGGCCTATCTCAAGCCTGGCCCTCGGTCTCGAACATCGTCGATACGAGCGCCTCGCGGCTCTCCTTACCCGCCCAGACGACGAACTGGAAGGCTTGGTAGTAGCGCTCGCAGGCCTCGAGCGCCGCTTTCAGCATGGCTTCGCACTGGCGCGGCGTCGCCACGGAGGCGTTCAGCAGCAGCGCGTGCCGGAACATGACGAGTCCTTCCTGGGTCCACAGGTCGAAGTGGCCGAGCCAGAGCTGCTCGTTGATCTGGGCGATCAGGCGGTACATCTCGGTCAGGCGGTTGTCGGGGACGCGGAAGTCGAAGGCGCAGGCGACGTGCAGCGCCTCGAGGTCCTCGCGCCAGTTGAGCGAGACGTGATAGTCGGTCCAGCTCCCCGCGACCACCAGTGTCAGCTCGTCGTCGTTGGTGCGGTCGCAGGCCCAGTTGTGCAGGCCCGCGATCTGCTCGACAAGGTCGATGGGGTTCGTCACGCGCTCGTAGCCGAATTCAGCCGACATTCTTCCAGATCCCTCTTTAGTGTCTTGGGCGGAATCGTTGCCTGGCAATGCACGCGACAACAATCTGAGTGACGAAACACCTGTGCCGAGCGGGACGAAAACAGAGGGCTCCGCGAGTCGCAAGTTTGGGCAGCCCTTCTCCACGACCAAAGCGGACGGCACGCCGCAACTGTCGACAACGAAGCAGATAATATCAGCATCGGCGCTGCCGACCGGCACTTAGCCGGGGATAAACCTTCAGCTCCGCGCCGCTTATCGAGCGTGCGTGTTCAGGTTGCACTGCCCGGCGTTGAGAGCCTCGCCTCGAGCTCGGCGATGCGGGCCTCGAGCCGCTCGTTTTCGGCGCGCGCCTTCTCGGCCATTGCCTTCACCGCCTCGAACTCCTCGCGCTGCACGACATCCATCCCCTGCAGCACCCGTTCGCCCTGCGCGCGCATGATGGAGGTGACCTCGCGCTTGAGGCCATCGGCCGCTCCAGCCGCATCCGTCATCAATTTTGCAAACTCGTCGAGGAAACGGTTGGTCGTCTGCGTCATGGATGGCTCCCGGGCTGTACGCCGTGATCGTCTCAGACTATGGCGAGGCGGAGCCGGCCGTTCAAGGCGTCGGAGCCTGCGCCAGCCACTCTTTGCGGCCACCGCACTTGACAGGGGGTGGACGGTGCCGAAAACACTCGCCCGCGGGCTGACCCGCAAGCCGCGCCGGAGATCGCCGTGATCGCACCCTTGATTGTCGGGATTGTCGGGCTGGAGATTCCCTACCCCAACATCGATCCCGTGGCGCTGCAGCTCGGCCCCTTCGCTATCAAGTGGTACGGCCTCGCCTACCTCAGCGGGCTGCTGTTCGGCTGGCTCTACATCCGCCGCCTCCTGAGCGAGCCGCGGCTGTGGGCGAACAATACGCCCCCGTTCGAGCCGGCGAAGGTCGACGACCTGCTCCTCTATATAACCGCCGGCGTGGTGCTCGGCGGTCGTCTCGGGTTCGTGCTGTTCTACGAGCCGAGCTACTACCTCTCAAATCCGCAGGACATCATCGCGGTATGGAAAGGCGGCATGTCGTTCCATGGCGCGCTCGTCGGCTGCGCCATCGCGGTATGGGCTTTCGCGCGCCGCTACGGCGTCAACGGCTGGAGCACCATGGATCTCGGCTGCGCGGCAGTGCCGATCGGGCTGTTCTTCGGCCGCATCGCCAATTTCATCAATGGCGAGCTGTTCGGGCGCCCGACCTCAATGCCATGGGGGATGGTGTTCCCCGAGGCCCAGCTCCACTACCCCGACGTCGAGCCGACGCCGCGGCACCCGAGCCAGCTATACGAGGCGGCGCTCGAAGGGCTCGTGCTCTTCATCGTGCTGAGGTTGCTCACGCATCATTTCGGCGCGCTGAAGCGGCCCGGCCTCGTTTCGGGCGCGTTCCTCACCGGATACGCGCTCGCGCGCTCGACCGCTGAGCTGTTCCGCGAGCCCCACTTCGCGCACGCTTTCAACGTGGGGCCCCTCACCGCCGGCATCGTGTACTCGATCCCCATGCTGCTGGCCGGCCTCTTCATCATCTACCTGGCGCGCACGCGCACGCTCGGATGAGCGCGGGAGAGGCCGCAACCAAGATGACGCCGCTCGGGGCAAAGCTCGTGGCGCGGATCAAGCGAGAGGGGCCGATTAGCGTCGCCGACTACATGGACGCGTGTCTCAACGAGACAGAGCGCGGCTACTACCGCAAAAGCATGGCCATCGGCCGTGGCGGCGACTTCATCACCGCGCCGGAGATCAGCCAGGCGTTCGGCGAGCTGATCGGGCTCTGGTGCGCGGTGGTCTGGCACGGGATGGGCTCGCCCCGATCGCTGCGGCTCGTCGAGCTGGGGCCGGGGCGCGCCACGCTCATGCGCGATGCGCTGCGGGCCGCGCGTGCCGATCCTGCCTTTCGCGCCGCGCTCGATGTGCAGCTCATAGAGAGCAACGCGACGTTGGAAGCCATGCAGCGCGCGAGCCTCGCCGGCCAGGATGTGCCGGTCGGCTGGAGTGGGGCCCTCGAGCCCGCAAGCGCGCCCGTAGCGACTATAGTCATCGCCAACGAATTCCTCGACACCCTCCCCGTCGCGCAGTGGGTGTTCGGCGACGGCCGTTGGCATCACCGCTGCGTTGGCCTCGGCGACAACGGCGAGCTCCGTTTCGTCGCGGGTGCAGAGGACAGGTCTATTACGCAACCGGCGCAGGACGGCGACATCCTCGAGAGCCGCGCGCAGGCCGTTGCCGAGTGGGCGGCTAAGCTCGCCGCCTGTCGCGCGCCGCTTGCCGCGCTGCTCATCGATTACGGCCACACGCGGCCGTCCCTGGGCGATACGCTGCAGGCGGTCGCGGCCCACCACTATGACGCTCCGTTGCGCGCCCCTGGGGAGGCCGACCTTTCCGCGCAAGTCGACTTCGCAGCCGTAGCTGACGCGATTCAAAGCCGCGACCTCGCCTGCGATGGGCCGGTCTCGCAAGGACAGTTTCTCTCGTCCCTCGGCATCGTGGAGCGCGCATCCCGCCTCATGGCCGCCAACCAGGGAAAGGCCGCGACCATCGAAGCCGGCGTCGCGCGGCTGCTCGCCCCATCCGGCATGGGCACGCGCTTCTGTGCGCTCGGCGTAAGGAGCAAAGACGTCGCGCCGCTCCCGGGTTTCGAGCCGGTGGACATCACGCGCAGCGCGCCGTAGTGCTGCGGCCATGCTGCAACCGATCGAAGCACGCTGTCTTGCCCGCCTCCCCGGCATCCGCCACGGGTTCTTCACGCGTGTGGGCGGCGTCTCGGGCGGCCTCTATGCGAGCCTCAACTGCGGGCCGGGCTCGTCGGATGACGCCGCAAACGTCACCGAGAACCGCGCACGCGTCGCGCACCATCTGGGTCCAGGCGACGACAGCCCCATCACGCTCTACCAGGTGCACGGCGCCACTGCCCTTTGCGTCGAAGGGCCTGTGGCCGGGCAAGGGCGCCCAAAAGCCGACGCCGTCGTCACGCGCACGCCCGGTCTCGCCGTCGCGGTGCTGACCGCGGACTGCACGCCGGTGCTGCTCGCCGACCCTGAGGCGCGCGTTGTTGCCGCCGCGCACGCCGGCTGGCGCGGGGCAGTCGCCGGCATCGTCGAGTCCGCGATCGCCGAGATGGAGCGCCAGGGGGCCCGGCGCGAGCGCATCCGCGGCGCCATCGGCCCGACCATCAGCCAAGCAGCCTATGAGGTCGGACCCGACTTCGAGGCCGAGCTGCTCAAGGGTTGCGCGGGCAACGAGAGATTTTTTCTTCGCAACAAAGCTAACGCCAAGGCCCATTTCGACCTGCCGGGATTCGTTGAGGCGCGGCTCGTTGCGGCGGGTTTGGCCGAAATTGAACGGCAAAGCCCCTGCACCTACGAGAACGAATCGATTTTTTTCAGCTTTCGGCGCTCTCAGCACCGCAAAGAGGCCGATTACGGCCGTCAAATAGCCGCCATTGTCGTGACCTAATTGCACAATCCACAGTGATGTCCGATCATTCCCGCGGCGAACTCCATGGGGACGGGAGGATCACCGGATTCGATCTGGACGCGGCCAAGACGACTGGTTAGACGACTCCTTGAGGGGTACCGGTTATCGAGGAGATCAGGCCGCAAGGTTCGTACGCCGGCCGCCGGAAGAAAAACAGCGGGACAACGGGGGAGCGTCGCCGTGACGACCTTTGATGCTGCTGCGGCTTGGCAAAAGAAGAAGCCACTTGCATTGGCGCTGTGCGCGGCGCTCATGGCCTTTGGTTTAGCCGGCTGCGAGACTTATAACTCGCTGACGAGTTCGCTCTTCAGCTCTTCGAGCGACACGCCGACCGCGTCCGTCAGCCCGGCCATGCAGCCGGCGGCGATGCGACCGGCACAAGTCGCTATTGCTCCGATCATCGGCCCGCCGGAAGCGGTGTCGAAAGATCTGCAAGCGCAGATCACGTCCGATCTGGAGCGACAGAACATCCGTGTCGCCCATTCGCCCGGCGAGCCATCGCAGTACACGCTGCGTGGCTACATCGTCTCCTCGATTGAGAAGAAGGGTGGCAAGGCGAAGGTCTCCTACATCTGGGACGTCACCGACGGCTCGGGTAAGGGCGTCCACCGCGTCAGCGGCGAGGAGACGGCCTCGATCGGCAAGAGCAAGGATCCATGGACCGCGGTCTCCGCGACCGTGGTGCAGGCGATCAGCACCAAGACCGCGACGTCGATCGGGACGTGGCTGCCGACGCAGGGTGGCATACCTGCAGTCGCCAGCAACAGCGCGACACCGCCGTCGGGCCTCGTGCAGACCGCTGCGGCCACGCAAACGGCGGCTCCGACCTATGCTTCGACGGCCCCCCCCGCCACCGCCTCTATCGGCAAGCCCGGCTCTATCATGGCCCGCGTGCCAAGCGTGACGGGCGCACCGGGCGATGGCAGCTCGACCTTGCGCAGCGCCCTGCAGCGTGAGCTCGCCCGCAACGGCGTCGCGCTCGGGGACACGCCCTCGCCGCAGACCTACACGGTCGAAGGCAAGGTCGCGATGGGCACTGGCAAGGATGGCAAGCAGTCGATCGTCATCGACTGGAACGTCTCCGATCCCAACGGCAAGAAGCTCGGCACCGTCTCGCAGAAGAACGACGTTCCGCAGGGCTCGCTTGACGGCGCCTGGGGCAAGACCGCCGATGCTGCAGCGGCCGCCGCCGCCCAGGGCATCCTCAAGCTCCTGCCGCAGTCGCAGAAGACAAGCTCCAACTAGGGGCCGACGCGGCGGGCCGCCAGGTCACGCCGCGTCAACTTTCAGACACCAAACCGGGCCCATCGCCGTTTACAGGCATGGGCCCAATTGCTAGGAAGCCGTCGGGCGAAGGCTGTGGAGGCGTTGCCATGCCTTTCGACGCTCGGAGTGGAGACGGTCGCGGTCCGCTGGCGATCAAGCTTGTAGCCGGAAACAGCAACCGGCCGCTCGCTGAGGCGATCTGCGCCCATTTGAAGGTGCCACCGACCAAGGGTCAGGTGAAGCGCTTCGCCGATATGGAGATCTTCGTCGAGATCCAGGAGAACGTCCGCGGCCAGGACGTCTTCGTGATCCAGTCGATCTCGTTCCCGGCGAACGACAACCTGATGGAGCTCTTGATCCTGATCGACGCGCTGAAGCGTGCCTCCGCTGCGCGCATCACCGCGGTCATCCCCTACTACGGCTACGCGCGCCAGGATCGGAAGCCCGGCCCGCGCACCCCGATCTCGGCCAAGCTCGTCGCCAACCT
>CAXMLT010000218.1:0-3542 GCA_964194245.1 uncultured Hyphomicrobium sp. | reverse complement strand
GTGCGCGGCTCGCCGGCTCCCATCTTCGCGCTCATCGCGAATGACCCTCCGTCTTGGCGTTCAACGCGCGGATTACGACTACTCGGCCCCTGGCGTCGGTCAGGTTTGCGGGGGAATCGGGAAACGGGAGAAACATAGTTTCTCCTGTCAGTGCGGAACACGGCTGCACGCCGACGTGAACGCGTCGCGCAATATTGCCGGGTTTGCGGAGCCTATCGGCACCGCAAGGGGGCGCTGTAACAGGCAGCACCGCCCAGACTTCGTTCGTCGGCAACACCGCTTACACGACATTCAACCCAGGCAGTGTCTATAAACTACGTGAAGCCTGGACAGTATTCGGGTCTTCACGACCGCTCCCGGTCAGGCCCCGCCACCCGGCACGCTATCAGCGGATGAAATCGTGCAGTTCGTCGGATCGCGTGTGAAGCGCGGATAAGGTGCTGCAACCCGGCGCGCCGGGCGCAGGTGCTGTGAGACGCCGACAAGCCGCTGCCTGAGCTCCCGCTCGAACCGTCGCTGAAGGTCGAAACGTCGCCGGGCAAATGGCAGCTCTACTGGCTCGTCGGCGGGTGCCTGACACGCGACGACTTCGAGGCGATCATGGCCGTCCTGGTGCGACGGTTCGGGGGCGACCCAAACGCTAAGGACCAGGCGCGCGTGCTGCGCCTGCCCGGCACCATCCACCGCAAAGGCGAGCCGTTCGAGGTGACCTGGGACTATGGGGGCACGGTCGAGCGCGAGGCCGAGGGCAGGCTAGTCCGCGGCCCTCGGCGCTATACGCCAGGCGAGCTACTCAAGGCGTTCGCGCCGGACGCTCAGACAGAACCGGAACGGCCAGCAGAAAGGCGAGCGCCAGACCCAATCGGCAACCCGATCGACGCCGAGCGCGAGATCGTGCGGATCGCCGATGCGCTGCGCTTCGTGGAACCGGAGCCCCGTGACACGTGGTTCACGGTCCTGTGTGCCTTAAAGCCGTTCGGCGAGGATGGTTATGCCGTTCTCGACGAGTGGGCTAGGCGGACGGCCGCGAACAACTACGACGCCAGGGACCAGCGCTACCAGTGGGACAGGATTAGTGACGACCGCCCCGGCGGCATAACGGTCCGCTCGGTCTACAGGCTGGCGATAGCCGGTGGCTGGAAACCTGCGCGGGCCGATGCGGCCGGTGACGTGATGGCCGATCTCGGCATCGCGGGGGCCGAGAGCCTCGGCACCCCAGACACTGGGGAGAAGCCGAGCCGCAAGCTGCTCGAATATTCCCACGAGGTCACGCCCGAATCGTTGCTCGACCGCGACAAGGGCGCGCTCGTGCACCGCCTTCTTTATCCCGGCGACGCGGGCATGCTCTACGCGGAGTCGGGCGTGGGCAAGACGTTCCTCGGCGCTCATCTAGGCTGGCACATCTCGCTCGGGCTCGCCTGGAACGGGCGTAAGGTGAAACAGGCACCGGTGATCTATGTCTCGCTCGAAGGCGTGGACGGGTTCCGGAAGCGAGTGCAGGCGCTGAAGACGCTCGGCGAGCCGGGGGTTATGTTCGCCCGTCTCGCGGTGCACGTCTCGCTTGCGACCGGTAAGGATGGTGACGCCGGTCTTGCCGCCATCCTCGCCGCCGCCGAGGAGGTCAAAGCCACCACCGGCATGGCTGTCGGCCTGGTGGTGATTGACACGATGGCACGAGCCATCGCGGGCGACGACGAGAACACGGCCAAGGAGGCGATGCACTACCTGCAAAAACGCGTAGGTGAAATCTCGCGGCGGACGGGGGCCGCGACGCTCACGATCCAGCACGAGAACAAGGCGGGGGCTATCCGGGGGTCGAGCGCCTACAAGGCTGGTTATGACCTGGTGCTACACGCGGCCAATGGGATGCTCTTTGTCGAGAAGGCCAAGGACGACGAGAGCGGCCCGCTGTGCGAGTTCGATCTCGTCCCCATCACGGTCGCTGAGGACGAGGCGACCGGCGAGGCCGTGTGGAGCTGCATCCTGAAGACGAGCCCCACGACGGCAAAACAGCACACCACCCCAACGCGGCGGCGTAAGCCGGTACCTAAAGGTGTGCTGGCGCTTCGCGAGGCCTTCAGTAGGGTGGAGCAGGGCGGCAGGGCCAGCGTCGAGGCCGTACGCGCCGAGTTCGTGGGGATATACGCGACCGGAGAGACGGGCGAGACGGCCAGCGAGAAGCGCGGCAGGGCCTTCCGGCGGGCGGTCACGGATTGGCTTCCGCCCGACATCACGATCGAGATCGTCGGCGGCGAGGAGTTTCTGGTCGCTCGGACGACGCTCTCGACACCTGGCGGCCAGGCCGAGGTCGAGACGAGGCTTAGCGGCTACCGGACACGGCGGACACGGCGGACACGCCGGACATCTCTCTTAGGAGATGTCCGGCGTGTCCGGCATGTCCGACCGGACCGGCACTGAAGCAAGGCGCTCAAGATGCTTATGAAATGGGGAGGGCAATCGACCCAGGCCGAGGGCCGCCCCGCGGCGGAGATCGCCCGAGAGCTGAACGGCATGAACAACGATGCCGGCAAGAAACGCAAGGCACTCATGTTTTGGGGAGGGCCTAGCATGCGTGCCTTGCCCAAGACACTCATTGCCTTGCGTGCCTTCGAATTCGCGCCAGAAGCCTCAGATTTGACTCAGGACGGGCAAACGCATCCGGCGGCATCAGACCACCCACCAACTCGCCGGTTGACTCCCGCGTGCGGGTTTGAGTCAGCGCGCCTAGGCAAACAAGGGCGGCGCAGTTCATAAGGGGCGGAGTGATGGCCAGCATGGAAAAACTCACGCCGAAGCAGGATGCCTTCGCGCAAGCCTATGTCGAGACCGGCAACGCCAGCGAGGCGTACCGACGTTTGTACGACGCTGCCCGCATGAAGCCGGAGGTGGTTGCGGTCAAAGCGAGCGAGCTGCTTAAGAACGGTAAGGTCACGGTAAGGGTCGAGGCGCTGCAGGCTAGGCATGCAAAACGGCACGACATCACCATCGACAGCCTGACGGCAGAGCTAGAACAGGCCCGCGCAGTAGCAATGGAGCAGAAACAGGCTAGCGCCGCGGTGTCCGCAACACTTGGCAAGGCCAAGCTGCACGGCCTTTTGGTTGAGAAAGTGAAGGCCGAAGGCGATGTCAACCTCTACGTCAGCTCGTTGCGAGCGGCGCACCAGCGCGCG
The DNA here is from genome assembly GCA_964194245.1 of uncultured Hyphomicrobium sp. GTDB lineage: Bacteria > Pseudomonadota > Alphaproteobacteria > Rhizobiales > Hyphomicrobiaceae > Hyphomicrobium_A. The sequence continues at coordinate 372 of CAXMLT010000218.1, read as the reverse complement.
TTCGACCCGCAAGGAACCACGCCCGCCGCCGCGGATAGCCCGCATGAGAAGGCGGAGGCTGCTCAGGACGATCCCTACGTCAAGGCGCTCCGCCAGCTTCACGAGGTGAGAGATGCTTCCTGAAGATGTGCTCGCCATTCGCATGCGGTTCATGACCGATTTCGAGGCCTACGCCCGCGCTGGCTTACACATCCGCACGAAGGGCAATGCGCTGGCCCCCCTTATTTGCCGCGCGGCGGCGAAATGGCCGCCAGCGGCGAGCGGGCTTTCAGAGTCACGTCCAAGAGGTAGAGTTTGCCGTTGCGTCTCGCGGTGCGGATTCCCGCCTCACGGCAAAGCCTGATCTACGCCGCCACGCCGGAGGAGATCGAG
>CAXMLT010000217.1:0-5015 GCA_964194245.1 uncultured Hyphomicrobium sp. | reverse complement strand
ATGTGTATAAGAGACAGGGCTATGACTTGATCCGCCGCACTTTCGCCGGAGCGTACAGCCCCCTCCATCAGTCCGTGCATCTCGGTCGCGCGTTCCGTGCCGGCCCAGTGAATGCGGCCCGCCGGTTCGCGCAATGCCTGTCCGAAGCCGGTAAGCACGCCCGGGGCGAAGTGGGCGATCATGCCGCCGAGCGACCATTCTTCCGCGGCCCAATCGGTTTCCAGATGCGCCCTTGGCGATAGGGCTTTGGATCCGTAGCGCACTGCCAATGCGCGCAGCCAGATGTCGCGTCGTTCTGCAGGATCGAGAGCGGCCGCCTTGACCGCTTGGGGTCCGAACATATAGCTGCTGAGAATACCGGTATTTCCCGAACGGGGCGATTGATCGAGCGCGACCGGAACGGGCAAATCGGGAGCTACGCTCATGCCGCTCAGCCCGTCGTTGCGCCAAAACGGCTCGTCATAGATCGTGATGGCGCGCACGGCCGATCCGCTCAACAAGCGGCGAAGCAGTTGCGTCTGCGTGGCGGGAAGCACAGGTTCGTATTCAATCCGGCTGGCCAGGAGCGGCGGTGTCGCAACAATGACCCGCTGCGCCTCGACCGTCAGCCGATCGGAGAAAACTTCCACTCCAGCGCTGTTCTGCTTGATCAGCCGAACCGGCGACGAAAGGTGCAGTGCATCGCCAAGCTTCGCGGCCAGGCGAACGGCGAGCTCCGGAGCTCCGCCGTCGACCAGGTGCGTCTCGGTTATCGTGGAGTCGACGAAGTATTCGAAGCTTCCGCCGCCGCGGGCGAGCACCAAAGAACCAAGCAGCGAAACCTCGTTCGGATCGACGCAGAACAGCGTCGTCATCGTCGTGTTCATCAGTTTTCGCGCCGTGGCTGAAGGCACGTGCCATCGCGAACCAAACCACGCACCGAGCGTCTGCGAATCCAGTGCTTTCGCGCCGCTTGCCGTCCAAGGCTCCTCGATCGGCAAGCGTTTCACCATGCGATCGAGCTGCCAGAACGCGAGACCAAGGCTCACCAGCGCGAAGAGATCGACTTTCGGATAGCCTTGATAGCGCCGGTTCGTACCGTCGATGTGGATGACGGTGTCGCCCTGATCGTACTGCGGATAGACCTCCAGACCGAACTCGCCGCACAGCTCGAACATGCGATTCTGCCGCTTGCCGAGCCACGTGCCACCCACGGAGACCACGCTGCCGTCGGCCGCGGTCCGGTTCCAGACCCGTCCGCCCACGCGATCCCGCGCCTCGAGCAGCGCGACCGATTTTCCGCGATCCTGCAGCCGCCTCGCAGCCGAAAGGCCGGCGAACCCCGCACCGACCACGCAGTAATCAGCGCGTACTCGTTCCATCGTCGCCGAGCCTCTGGGGTGTTATGCCGTTCATTCGCGCGCCTCAATAAGAATGATCTGATCGCGTTGCCTGTCGCGCCGGCTCACTTTTTCGCCGGCGCGTAAAACACGCTGTCGATCTCCACGATGTCATCGTCAAATAGCCGCTTGACCTCGACCATCGTTCGAGGCGGATACGGCGGCTTCTCCCAGAGCTCCGCCTGCGCCATGTCCACCATAGGTGCGAACCGGTGCAGATCGCTGACATAGACCGTCAGCCGCACGCAATCGCGCAGGCTGGCACCCTCCGATTGAGCAATCAGCTTGATGTTCAGGAAGGCGCGAAGGATCCTCGCTTGAGGATCCTCCACCAATTTGTTGGTGGCTGGATCGACCCCCTGCATGCCGGCGACAAAGATAAAGTCGCCGGCCCTGGCGCCGAGGCTCCAGGTGCCTTCCGCTTTGATGGCCCCGGCAGGATCGAGAGTCTTGACGCCGTTGGGCGACAGCGATTGAGCAAGGACGAGGCTCGGGACCAGCGCTAGCGGCCACAGGAACAGGAGAAGGCGCTGCAACATTTCGGGACTCCTGCAGCAAACCTACCTTTCCACTCCTTAATTTTGCGCGCGTCGAGCAGGGAAGTGGTTTGAGTCATTCGTAAAGAACATAAGGCTAAATGGATTCAAGATCGCGGCTCCCACGCATCGGCTGACCGTCGCTCAGTGGATACAGCGTGCCGACCCGTGGTGATGTTGGAAAACTAACATCTATGCTGGGATAAGAATTTTCCTGTGAGGCCGATGCCTACGGAAGGATCAGACACGGAGCCACGTTTACGGGCGCTCGCAAAGGGCGGCATCGCCGTTGCGTTTGTGCTCGCTGCAGGATGGCATTTGTCCCAAGCTCAGGCGCAAGGCGCAGGCGCCAAATTCGATCCGGCGATCAGGCCTGAATTCCACGAGCCCGTAACGCTCGCCAGCGAAGATGGCGTCCTGGAGGTTACGCTCACCGCGCACCAGGGCTACGCTCGGTTCGACACGGTTGCGGAGCCGGTCCAGAACCTTCTCGTCTTCGGCTACAAGCTGGCTCGTGGCACAGCGTCAGACGGACAAATTTCGGCAGACAACTTATATCCCGCGCCGACATTGCAGGTATTTCCGGGCGAGACGCTGATCGTCCATTTCGAGAACGCGCTCGAGAGCCTCACGATCCGGGATTTCTTCGATCCGAAGTACTCGGCGAAGGGTGAGGAGGCGCCGCTCTATCCCGCGATGATGACCTCGTCGCCGATCAACCTGCACATTCATGGCGTGCACATCAGCCCCAAGGGCAACGCCGACAATGTCATGCTGCACATCCCGCCCGGGATGTCGAACACGTACACGTACCATATCCCGAAGAACATGCCACAAGGCGCCTACTGGTATCACAGTCATCTGCATGGACTGACGACGCCGCATGTCTACTACGGCCTTGCGGGTCTGCTCGCGATTGGGCGGACCGACGGCAACATTCCGCTCGTTACAAAGCGCCGTATCCCGATCCGAAACATGGTGCTCCAGTACAACGCTGTCTTCGATCGCGCGGGGGGACAGGCACAGATCAACAATGTGAGTTGGCCGCAATGGGTCAACACGGTCAAGCCGCCGGAAGGCGATGAGCTGGCAAAGGGCACGTATCGTCCGCTGCTCGCGCCTGTCAATTTCCGGGACTCCAAGAAAGGAACGAAGTACCCAACGGTTTGGTTCGCCGGGCCGCTGGCGATCGAAAATATGCGCGGACGCTTCGAGTTCATTCCGAGCAACTTGCAGCGCTTCGCGGCTGGGCCGGCAGATCCCGGCCGCGATGTGCCGGACAATCCCTCGCTTCCCGATTATCAGCGTGACATGCAGTTCACGGTCAACGGTCTCTTCCAACCGGTGATCAAGACCAAGCCGGGACAGACCGAGATCTGGGTGCTCGCGAATGTGAGCGATATTGCCTATATGAGCGTCCAGCTCACCGAGACGGCGACAGGCAAACACCCGAAGATCGCCATCGTCGGGCAAGACGGCAATCCGGCTCCCGCGGTTCACTATCCTCCCTTTGAAGACGGAACGCGGCTCGTCATCCCGCCCGCCACGCGCTACGCGATCGCGGTGACTATGCCCGCTCGTGGCGACCTTGTGCTGGAAATGCCGCCAACCGGCGCCGGCGCCAGGACGTGGAGCTCGCCCGGCATTCTCTATACCAACGACGGCACCGACAACCCGCCGGCAACGCTCGGCACCTTGAGTATCCTGCCGTCGGCCGTCAGCTACTTCGACGGATTCTTCTTTTTCCCGACGCAAGTGCTGGCGCGTGCAAAGCCATCCGGCGGCCGCGGTGCCACGATCGCCTTCAAGGAAGGGCAACCTCTGGGCGCCTACACCGCCTTCGAGGACCTCTCCAAGGTGACGCCGGACTTCAAGCGGCAGCTCGTCATCACCGGCGGATTCCTCAACGACCTTGCAAGCACATCCGACCCCAAGGCGTTCGTTTATGCGTTCGAGGGCACCGCGTTTCCCAACGTTCCGCTCATGCAGCCGCGGCTCGGTTCGGTCGAGGAATGGAGCTTCATCAACAAGAACAACGACGAGCATCCGATCCACATCCACGTAAACGACTTCCAGGTCATGAGCTATTTCGATCCCACGACCGGTCTCAAGACAGGGCCCGACATGTGGGGAATAGATAATGCCAACGTGCCGGCGCCGACGTTGGGTCCAAATGAACAAGTGATCCAGACCGGCAATTTGTCGTTACGAAGCAAGTTCGAGGACTACACCGGCCTCTTCGTGCAGCATTGCCATCGCCTCAATCACGAAGACAACGGCCTCATGACGCTGGTCAACGTTATCCCGGCGGTCTCGTCCTATGCGGTCGCCGTTCCTGGATCGGCCGGGCATGCGGCTCAAGTGAAGGTCTATGACGGCAACGGCGACCGGTTGCTCGCCATGGTGACGCCGTTCCCAGGCTATGAGGGCAATGTCAGCGTGGCCATGGGCGACGTTGACGACGACAATGTGCTCGATCTGATCGTAGGCGCGGGCAAGGACCACGCGCCCGACGTAGTCGCTTACTCCGGAAAGGCGGTTGGCGGCAAAGCAGCTTTCGAGACGGAGCTCTCACGGTTTGCCGCGTTCGATTTAAACGCGCGCGCCGGCGTCAACGTTACGTCGACGCAGATCGACGGAACGACCGCCGACAACATCATTGTCGGTTCGGGCCCGGGCATGCCAAGCGAGGTTAAGGTCTTCAGCACGGAGCTTCCGGCGGCGGGCTCGGCGCCGGCGCTCTTCGCGACCTTCAGCCCCTACCCAAACGATCTCTCGGGCGTGACCTTAGCTTCGGGCTTTGTGGACTTCGCCTCGGGTCGCAACAGCATCGTCACTGCTCCGGGACCCGGCGCCCCGACGCAGGTGAAGGTCTTCAGCTTCTCGCTAATGACTCCGCTCCGTAAGCCCCCGGCCAGCAGCGCGGCGAAAAACAAATGTCCTGGCCCCAAGGAGGAGGCAATTACCTCCGCATTCATGCCGTTTGGCCTCGGCTACCGAGACGGTGTGTCCTTAGCAACCGGTTGGGTTACCGGAGCTGAGGGCGGCGCCGAGGCCATTGTCGTCGGCCAGTTGAGTGGTCCTGGCACGGTGAAAATCT
>CAXMLT010000216.1:0-1922 GCA_964194245.1 uncultured Hyphomicrobium sp. | reverse complement strand
GCGTTGAACCACAGGAAGCCCAAGCCCGCCCCGATCAGCGCGCCGCAGATGACGGCCAACTCGCCGGTGCCGGCGACGTAGTGGACCTGCAGATACTGCGCGAACTTGGCGTTGCCGATGAGGTAGGTGATGAGGCCGAAGGTGGCGGCCGCGATCATGACCGGGACGATGGCGAGCCCGTCGAGACCGTCCGTCAGGTTGACCGCGTTGCCGGCGCCCGCGATGACGATGATGCCGACCAGCACGAAGAACGGCCCCAGCTCGAACACGACGTTCTTGAAGAAGGGAACCGTGAGCACCTGGGAGATCTCCGGTGGTCCGGCCCACATCACAAGGAAGGTTGCGATCGCCGCGACGAGCAGTTCGAGCAACAGCCGTATTCGGCTCGAGAAGCCCGAACTCGTGCGTCGCGTCACCTTGAGGTAGTCGTCGTAGAAGCCGATGGCGCCGTAGCTGAGGGTGACGCCAAGCACAATCCAGATGTAAGGGTTGCCGAGGTGGGCCCAAAGCAGCGTCGCCACCGTCACGCCGGCGATGATCATGAGGCCGCCCATGGTCGGCGTTCCGACCTTGAGGAGATGAGTCTTGGGACCGTCGTCGCGGATCGGCTGGCCCTTGCCCTGCTTCACGCGCAAGAGGTCGATGATGCCGGGTCCGAACAGCATCACGAACAGCAATGCGGTGAAGATGGCTCCGCCCGTGCGGAAGGTGATGTACTTGAAAACGTTCAGCACCGCGATCTGGTCGCTGAAGTTCACGAGCTCGTAAAGCATTCAACCTCTCCGGCAGCGGCCGGTTGACCTCGGCTCGCGGCTCTCAGTGCCCACCCAGTGCCCCACTCAACGTGCAACCGGCCCCGTCTCAGCCTTGCGCACCAACGCCTCCACCAGCGGCTCCATTCGTGATCCGAGCGAGCCCTTGATCATCACGACGTCGCCGGCACGCACCGCGACGACGAGCGGCTCGAGGATATCCTGCGACGTGGACCCCCATTCGCCACGCCGCGCCGCCGGCAGCGCGGCATAGAGCCGCTGCATGTGCGGACCACAGGCAAAGACCAGATCGACCTCGGCCGCGTCAACTGGTTCCTTCAGGTCCTCGTGCAGACGGCCGGAGTCGTCCCCAAGCTCGAGCATATCGCCCAAAACTGCGATGCGGCGCTGAAACCGCTGGCGCGGAACCGTCGCCATGGCCGCAAGCGCGGAGCGCATGGACGCGGGATTGGCATTATAGCTCTCGTCGATCAGCAATATGGCGCCGCCATTGACAGCGAGCTCGCGGCGCGCGCCGCGGCCCTTCGCGGCGGTGATCCCGGCGAGCGCCGGCACCGCTGCCTCGACGTCGGCGCCTAGCGCGAAAAGGGCCGCCACGACCGCAAGCGAGTTCTGCGCGATGTGGCCCCCTGGCGCGGCGAGACGGTAGGTGACGCGCTTGTCGCCGAAGCGCGCGACAATCTCGGTGCCGTCGGCACCGAGCGTGAGCACCTCGGGACGAACGTCGGCATCTGCGTGGCGCCCGAACGAGATGACGCGCGCTTTCGCTTCGCGCGCACGCCGCTGCAGCAAATCAAAATACGGATTGTCGCGATTTAAGACCGCCGTGCCGTCTGGCTCGAGCCCGGCGAAGATCTCCGCCTTCGCCTCGGCGATGTCCGCAACCGAGGAGAAGAACTTCAGGTGCACCGGCTCGACCGTGGTGATGATCGCCACCTGCGGCCGCACGAGCCTAGACAGCGGCGCGATCTCGCCCGCGTGGTTCATGCCGATCTCGAACACGCCGTAACGGACCGAGGCCGGCATGCGCGCGAGCGTCAGCGGCACGCCCCAGTGATTGTTGAACGACTTCTCGGCTGCGTGCGTCTCCCCGAGCCGCGACAGGCACGCACGCAGTGCCTCCTTGGTGCCGGTCTTGCCGACGCTGCC
>CAXMLT010000215.1:0-8530 GCA_964194245.1 uncultured Hyphomicrobium sp. | reverse complement strand
GCTATCGTGCTTATGCTGGCTGCGGCCGAGCTGCTGGTGCGCGGCGGCGAGCGCGTCGCCTTCCTCGGGCTGACGCAACCGACGGCGAGCCGCAAGGCGACGACGCGCATCGCGGAAGCCATCATTGCCAACGAGACGGCGCCGGCACTTGCCGCGACGCAGCCGCCAAAGACGCATCTGACCCGCTTCTCCGGCGCGATTGCGTTCAGCGACTTCCTCGATCCGATCGCGAAGACGCGCGAGCACATAGAAGCGCTCGCCGCCGACGGCGCTGCCGGCCACCTCGTGCAGATCCTCGACCCGGCCGAGGAGTCGCTGCCCTACGAAGGGCGCACCGAGTTCCTGAGCCCCACCGGCGACGATCGCTGGGTCATCGACCGCGCGCAGAGCCTGCGCTCCCGCTACCGCGAGCGCTTCGAGGCGCATCGCGCGGAGCTTGCGGCGATCGCCAAGCGGCTCGGCTGGTCGTTCCTCGTGCATCATACAGACAGGCCCGCGTCCGAGCCGCTGCTGACGCTCATCATGCGGATGCAGGGCGGCGGTGGCGACCACCGTTGGCAGGGCCAGGATGCGCGGCAGACACCCGAGGCGCGCACATGAGCCTCGGCGCACTCGCTTTCCTCAATCCCTGGCTGCTCGGCGCGCTTGCGACGCTACCGATCATCTACTGGCTCCTGCGCACGGTGCCGCCGCGGCCGCGGCAGGTGACATTCCCGCCAACGCGTATCCTCGTCGGGCTCGAGAACCAGGAGAAGACGCCTGCGAAATCGCCCTGGTGGCTGACGCTCATCCGGCTGCTCGCGGCGACTTTCATCATCCTTGCACTGGCCGAGCCGGTACTGAACCCCTCGCGCGAAGCCGCGCTCGACGGCAAGGGGCCGGTTGCTATCCTCGTCGACAACGGCTGGGCCTCGGCCGCACACTGGAGCGAGCGCGAGCGCATGATCGACCGCGTTATCGCCGAAGCCGAAAGTCACAATCGCCCCGTGGTGGTCGTGCCAACGGCGAGCGCCACCAAAGCCGTGACCGCGCGCATCGAGGCACCGGCAGAGGCACGCTCCACGGCAGCGGCGCTCGAGCCCCAGCCGTTCGCGCCCGACCGGCTCGCCGCTGTCAAGGCGCTCGAGACCGCGCTCGAAGGCGCGCCCAAAGGATCACCCAGCATCGTGTGGCTCAGCGACGCCATCGATCACGACGGCAAGGCAGCCGAGACCGCGCAACGCCTCAAGACGCTGGCAGAGGACGGAACCTTTGCCGTCGTCGCCGGCGGCCGCGGTGGCGAGGCGCTCGGTGTGTTCGCCGGTATCGGCCAGAGCGGCAAGCTGGACGCGCGTGTGATGCGCGCGGGAACCACGGCCCCTAGCGGCTTCGTGCACGCCTACTCCGTGCGCGGCCAACGCCTCGGCGAAACGCCGTTCACGCTGGGCGCGACCGAGCCATCCGCCACCGTCTCACTCGAGCTGCCGCTCGAGTTGCGCAACCAGGTCGCCCGCGTCGAGATCGCCGGCGAGCATTCGGCGGGCGCCGTGAGCCTACTCGATGCCCGCTCGCAATGGCACCGCGTGGCGCTCATCTCGGGTGAAAGCCGCGAGCAGGCGCAGCCGCTGCTGGCACCCCTCTATTACATCGAGAAAGCGCTCGCGCCGTTCTCCGAGCTCGTGAAGCCCAAGGGCTCCAACCTCGTCGCCGGCATCCACGATGCGCTCGCGCAGAACGCCACGGTGCTGGTGCTGGCCGACATCGGTACGCTGTCGGGCGAAGCGAAGAAGAAGGTCGAAGACTGGGTGAAGCGCGGCGGCATTCTCGTGCGCTTTGCCGGCCCGCGGCTCGAGAACGGCGGCGACGAACTGCTTCCCGTTCCCTTACGCGTCGGTGGCCGCACGCTCGGCGGCGCGCTGTCGTGGTCGACGCCGCAGCCGCTCGGTCCGATCGAGGATACGAGCCTATTCGCCGGCCTTCCCGTCCCGCAGGAGGTGACCGTCAACCGCCAGGTGCTGGCCGATCCTGCCATGCTCGGGCGCGACATCGATGTGTGGGCGCGCCTGCAGGACGGCACGCCGCTCGTCACCGCGCGCAAGCTCGGCCAGGGCCAGATCATCCTGTTCCACGTAACCGCCAACTCGGACTGGTCGAACCTGCCGCTGTCGGGCCTCTTCGTCGAGATGCTGCGGCGCATATCCGCGCTCGGCGGCGGCGTCGCCGACGGTGAAGCGAGCGCCGGCGACGCGAGCGGCACGCAGGCGCCCGAAACGCCGTCCGTGCTGGCGCCGCTGCAGACGCTCGACGGCTATGGCATCCTGAAATCGCCGCCGCCGACCGCGCAGCCCGTGTCGGCCGCCAAGGTGCACGAGATCGCTCCGAGCCTCGACCATCCACCGGGCTACTACGGCACCGAGTCCTCCCCGCGCGCAATCAATGTGCTCGCCGCCAATTCCAAGCTCGCGCCGCTCCCCACCTTCCCGGCCGGCGTGCAGCGCCTGAGCTATGAGAGCGAAGGGGCGAAGCCGCTCAAATCCTGGCTGCTGCTCGCGGCGCTCGGGCTGCTGTTCGCCGACATCATCGCCATCATCCTCCTGCAGTGGGGCTCGGGACTCGCCCAGCGCATGCGGCGTGTGCCCGCGGCCGCCGCGATCGTCGCCGCGCTTGTATTCGCGCTCTCTGCGCTGCCAACATCGACGCCGGTCAACGCGCAGGAGATATTCGGCAACGATAGCAGCGTCGAAGTCGTGCCACCGAAGACGCCGGTGTCGCCGACCGACCAGCGCGCCATGGATTCAACGAGCAAGGTCACGCTAGGCTACGTGCTCACCGGCAACACCGAGATCGACGAGGTGAGCCGCCAGGGCCTCGACGGCCTAGGGCGTTTGCTCGCCGTGCGCACCGCGGTCGAGCCGGGCCAGCCGGTCGGCGTCAACGTCCTCACCGACGATCTCGTGTTCTACCCCGTGCTCTACTGGCCGGTGCTGCCCGACGCCGAACCGCTGCCCGAGCCGACGCTCGCCAAGATCGACGCCTACATGAAGCAGGGTGGTCTCATCGTGTTCGACACGCAGGACTACGGCCGCGGCCTGCCGACCGGTGCCCCGCTCGGCCAGGGCGAGTCGGCGCTGCAGCGCATCCTCGGGCGCCTTGACGTTCCGCGCCTCGAGCCGGTGCCGGAGAACCACGTGCTCACGAAAGCCTTCTACCTCCTGCGCAACTTCCCCGGCCGCTGGGACGGCGGACAATTGTGGGTCGAGGCGCAGGACGACAACGCGGGTCAGGAGCACGTGCGCCGCGCGCGCGTCTCCGACGGCGTCACCTCGATCATCGTGACGCCGAACGATTTCGCATCGGCCTGGGCGCTGGACGAGCGCGGCCGGCCGCTCTACCCGACCGTCGGCGGCGGCGAGGACCAGCGCGAGATGGCCTTCCGCACCGGCATAAATATCGTGATGCATGCGCTCACCGGGAACTACAAGGCCGACCAGGTGCACGTGCCGGCGCTGCTCGAACGGCTGGGGCAATAGAGCGCCATGAACTGGTCGATCGATTTCGCACCCGTGCTTCCTGCCCCGTTCTTCTGGGCCGCGGGCGCGCTTGCGCTTCTGCTCGTCGGTTATCTGCTGTTCCGCCGCTCGCGCGGGGCGCTCCTGCGCGCGGGCGCGCTCGCCGCCCTCATTGCCGCGCTCGCCAACCCGACGCTGCGCGAGGAGCAGCGCGAGAGCCTGTCCAACGTCGCGATCGTCGTCATCGACGAGAGCGCGAGCCAGACACTGGGCGACCGCAAGGCGCAGACTGCCGCCGTCGAGGCCGAGCTGGAAGCCAAGCTCAAGAAGATCCCCAACCTCACCGTCAAATGGGTCGAGGCCTCCAAGCCCGGCGACATGACCTCGCCCGGCACCCACCTCTTCGGCGACCTCAACAAGGCGCTGGCAGACACTCCGCCCGACCGCCTAGCCGGCGTCATCCTCGTCACCGACGGCGAGGTGCATGATGTGCCAAAGAGCGCAGGCGCGCTTGGCTTTGACGCGCCGGTGCACGCGCTGCTGACCGGTGCCTCCGACGAGTTCGACCGCCGCATCGAGGTGCTGAAGGCGCCGCGCTACGGCATCGTCGGGCAGTCGCGCGATATCGAGGTCGCGGTGCGCGAGGCTGGCCGTGAGACCGACACCTCTGAAATCGTATCGCTGAAGGTGCGCCGCGAAGGCCGCGCCGACGAGAAGCTGACGACGACCATCGGCCGCCCGGTCAAGATCGACATGCCGTTCCCGCACGCGGGCCAGAACATCCTCGAGGTCGAGCTCGATACCGCGCCGGGCGAGCTCACGCCCGCCAACAATCGCGCCGTCATCGCCGCCGAAGGCGTGCGCGAGAACCTGCGCGTGTTGCTCGTCTCGGGCGAGCCGCATGCGGGCGAGCGCACCTGGCGCAACCTCCTGAAATCGGACGCCGCCGTTGACCTCGTGCACTTCACGATTTTGCGCCCACCGGAGAAGCACGACGGCACCCCGATCAACCAGCTCTCGCTCATCGCCTTCCCGACACGCGAGCTGTTCTCGGAGAAGATCAACGACTTCGATCTCATCATCTTCGACCGCTACCAGCACCGCGGGCTGTTGCAGCTTCCCTACTACGACAACATCGCGCGCTACGTGGAGGAGCATGGCGGCGCGCTGCTCGTTGCCGCCGGCGACGACTACGCCGGCAGCCTGAGCCTGTTCCGCACGCCGCTTTCGCCCGTGCTGCCCGCGGTGCCCACGGGCCGCGTGCTGTCGGAGCCGTTCAAGGCGACGCTGACGGCCGACGGCCGCAAGCACCCCGTGACCCAGGACCTGGCCGGCTCGGGTTCGGAGACGACGCCGCCGACCTGGGGCCGCTGGTTCCGCCAGGTCGAGGTGCGGCCCGAGCACGGGCGCACTCTCATGGACGGCGCCGAGAACGAGCCGCTACTGGTGCTCGACCACAAGGGCAAGGGCCGCGTCGCGCTGCTCACCTCCGACCAGGCCTGGCTGTGGGCGCGCGGCTATGAAGGCGGTGGTCCCCACAGCGATCTTCTGCGCCGGCTGTCGCACTGGCTGATGAAGGAGCCGGATCTGGAGGAGGAGCGCCTGCTCGCCTCGGCGAAGGGATTGAAGCTGACGCTCGAGCGCCGCTCCATGGAGGACAAAGTCGGTCCTGTTACGCTGTCGGGGCCGGGCGGAGAGTCCTCCGAGGTCACATTGGAGCCGGCCGGCTCCGGCATCTGGCGCGCCAGCGTCGATGTGAAGATCCCCGGGCTCTACAAAGCGCAGTCGGGAGAGTTGACGGCGGTCGCGCACGCCGGCATCGACGACCCCATCGAGATGAGCGAGGTGACGGCGACCGACAAGAAGCTGCAGCCGATCATCGATGCGACCGGCGGCGGCGCCTTCTGGACGGGCAGCTCGGCCGCTGCCGTGCGTGCCAACCCGTCCTCGGTCGATGTGCCCCGCATCTCCATGCTGGCGAACGCCAAGGTGCTGGCAGGCTCCGGCTGGCTCGGCCTCAAGGACCGCGAGGCCTACGTCACGCGCGGAGTAAAGCTGACGCCCATGTTCACGGGCTTGACGGCACTCTCCGCGCTGCTGCTGCTGATCGCGCTCGCCTGGTGGCGCGAGGGCCGCTAAAAGCCGCTATCCACGTCGAGTTGTTGATCCCGCGCCGGCGTCCGGTTTGCTCGCCTGCGCGACTCGCCTAGCGTTCCCGCGAACCTTCGGCTTCATGGGAGCGCGAGCATGGGCCTGCTCTACCGCATCGTCTACGCCGCCCACGCCAACGGCACGCATCACAAGCTCGCGCTCGATGCGCTCGCGCGCGTGCAAAGCGCCAACTCCGAGCGCTGGCAGAACCTCTTCCTGAAATACGCCAAGCGCTATCTTGAAGGCTCGAAGGCGCCGGACAACACGTTCAAGGATTTCAAGAATCACGTCCTGCACGTGCGTGACGACTATTGGGGCGGCGCGCCGGAGAAGGCGCAGGAATGGTACGGCAAGCTGCTCGAGGCATTGCGCGGGCAAGCCTGGAGCGATGCCGCCTACGCGGCCGGCGTACTGAGCCACTACTACACCGATCCGGTCCAGCCCTTTCACACAGGCCAGACGGAAGCGGAGAACGCGATCCACCGCGCCTCCGAGTGGAGCATCAACCGCTCCTACGACGATCTCGCCAAGCTCGGGCGCGAAAGGTTCGCGCAAATCGAGGTAGCGGTGCCGGCGGGCGAGCACTGGCTCAAGGATATGGTCTGCCAGGGCGCGGAGGCGTCGAACCGCTATTACGAGAAGCTCATAGCGCACTACGACATCCATCGCGGCGCGGTCGATCCGCCCGCGGGCCTCGACCAGACGGCGCGTGCGTTTCTCGCCGAGCTGATCACCTACGCCTCGACCGGGTTTGCGCGCATCCTCGAGCGTGCGTTCGCGGAGAGCGGCGCGACGCCGCCGGAGGTGTCGCTCACGGCCGCAGCCTTCCTGGCGACGCTGCAGGTGCCGGCGAAGTGGATCGAGAAGAAGCTCACGAACGCCGAGGACCGCGCGCTCGTGCTCAATATGTACCACGAGCTGCAGGCGACGGGGCGCGTCGAGGCTACTCTGCCCGAAGATGACCGCACGGTCCGCAACCTCTACGAGACGGAGGTCGCCGCTCCGCGCGCCGTAAAGCAGGCCGCCGCACGCACCGAGCGCCTGGCGAAGTCGGCCCCTGCAAAGAAGGCCGCCGTTGCGGTCCCCGCGCCTGCTGCGGCGCCGAAAAGAGCACCTGCGCAAAGCGCACCGGAACCCGCTCCGCAACAGACGCCCGCACCCGTGCCACCGGTCGAAACCGCGGCGGAGAGCAAGCCGATTGCAAGACCTGCCGCCCCGCGCGCGCCGGCTTTGAGCGGCTCGGGCGAGCGCCCGTTCCTCAAGGAGTCCGACGATCTCGAGGCGGCGCCCTCGATCGGCCCGCGCTCGGCGCAATGGTTCGGCGATATCGGCATCTTCACCGTCGGCGACTTCCTCGCTGCCGATCCCGCGGCAACAGCTGAAGAGCTCAGCTCACACGACATCGACGCGGAAACGCTCAGCCTATGGCAGCAGCAGGCGCACCTCGTCATCAACGTGCCGGGTTTGCGCGGCACGCACGCGCAACTGCTCACAGGCGCCGGTTATCTCGATGCCGCCGCCGTCGCCGCGGCGAACGAAGCCGACCTCTGCGCCGCCGTGCTGCGCTTTGCGGCCTCGGCGGAAGGGCAGCGCGTCCTGCGCCAAGGCCCGCCGCCGGACGTGGACAAGATCAGGGGTTGGATCGAGGCTGCATCCGCTCGCGTCGCGGCGTAGTGCGAACACGAGCCGACGCGCGTCAGGGCTTGCCATCGTCGTCGTGGGCTTGCTTGCCGGTCGTGCCACGCTTCCGCGCGTAATAGGCATCGATCCGCTCGACCTCGCCGCGCGTAACACGTCGCTTGCCCTGCAAGTGCTCCACCAACAGCCCCGCGGCAAGAAGCGCGGCTGTCAGTAGGCCGAGCAGCACGGACGTGCGAACCTCGGAGCGCAGATCGTCGAGACTGATCGCGCTGATGGCGGGATTGGAGCGGCGGAAGTGCACTTCGACGTTTCGGTCGGCACCGTCCGTGTTCCATTCGTCATACTGAGCGCGGCTGATCCGCTGCCGGTCGCGTCGCACGCGGCCGGCGGGATCTTTGAATTCGTACTGGGCAAGATAGCGGTAGTGTTCGGTGAACCAAGCCGGCCGGTTCCACCGACGATCGAGCTTCGTTACAACGCCCGGCGCGGTCGCATTCTCGGTCACGAGCTGCCGGTATTGCAAACCCTTGTAAAGCGCCACCAGCGACAGCAGCGCCAACACGGTGAAGACAATCGCAAGGGCTATCTTGGTCTTTGTGATCGACATGCTGTTCGCCGGCAACGTTTCCTCAAGCCTATCCTAGTGCAAGTCGCGTGGCACGGTGTTGCGGCACTGCCTCGTTCGGCCCAAGCTCCCGCCAGTGCGAATCATACCATTGGGGGATCAACCATGGACACATCGCTTTTTCTCGCCCGCCTGCTCGGACCGATGCTGCTCGTCATCGGCTTGGGCGTACTCATCAATCGTGAGAACTTTCGCGCGATGGCGAAGGAGCTCAGCGCCAGCCGCGAGCTGATGTTCATCATCGGCATTTTGACGCTGCTCGGCGGCCTCGCCATCGTCAACACGCACAACGTGTGGCAGGGCTGGCCGACGATCATCACCGTCTTCGGATGGATCTTCCTCGTCGGCGGCGCCGCACGCGTTCTCTTCCCGGACATCGTGCGCTCGATTCAGGGTACGGCGCTGGACAAGCCGGCGATGCCGGTGGTTGGTGGCACCATACAGGCGCTCCTTGGCGCATGGCTGTGCTACCTCGGCTTCATCGCCTGATGCACTGCCACTTGCGCTGACCCGAGCTTCGACGCACACTGACGCCGTTCCGAGGGGCGCCGGTGGACCGGCTGAGATCGCGGTGGAGTTCCCGCGAGCACCCTTAGGACCTGATCCGGGTCATGCCGGCGAAGGG
>CAXMLT010000214.1:0-2492 GCA_964194245.1 uncultured Hyphomicrobium sp. | reverse complement strand
GAGCGGGTGAAGGGAATCGAACCCTCGTCATCAGCTTGGAAGGCTGTTGCTCTACCATTGAGCTACACCCGCAGCCTCAATTTCAAAGGCGTGGACTGCCAACGCGCCGAGCTTCGCTTAGCCGATTTTGCGGGAATTCTCCAGCTCGCCGCTGAAACCTGCTTGCGACGGCTTTGTGCGCGCGCCGCGGCCTCGGCTATGCTGTATCGAGCGCATCGCTGAGGAGAGAGCCCCGTGTACCACGCGGCGTGGCAGCAGGTCTCCTACCGGTTCTCGGACCTGAAGGAGCTGATGGGCAAAGCGACACCGCCGCGCTCCGGCGACGTGCTCGCCGGGGTCGCTGCCCGCAGCGCCGAGGAGAACGTCGCCGCCAAGATGGCGCTCGCGGATGTGCCGCTGAAGCGGTTCCTCACCGAGGCGCTCGTTCCCTATGAAAGCTGCGACGTGACCCGCCTCATCATCGACCGCCACGATGCGGCGGCCTTCGTGCCCGTGTCGCACATGACGGTCGGCGCCTTTCGCGATTGGCTGCTCTCCGACGAAGCCACGACCGAGGTTCTTGCGCGGATCGCCCCGGGCATCACCCCCGAGATGGCGGCCGCGGTCTCCAAAATCATGCGCAACCAGGATCTCATCCTCGCGGCCCGCAAGGTCGAGGTCGTGACCCGCTTTCGCGACACGCTCGGCCTCAAGGGACGCATGGCCGTGCGCCTGCAGCCCAATCACCCGACCGACGACAAGCGCGGCATCGCCGCCTCGATCGTCGACGGCCTCATGCTCGGCTGCGGCGACGCCGTGATCGGCGTCAACCCGGCCGGCGACAACGTGGCGACGATCCTCGATCTCCTCGCCATGCTCGACGACATCATCGGCCGTTTCGAGATCCCCACGCAAAGCTGCGTGCTGACCCACGTCACAACCTCGCTCGAAGCCGTCAATCGCGGAGCACCCGTCGACCTCGTGTTCCAGTCGATCGGCGGCACCGAGGCCGTGAATGTCTCGTTCGGGGTCAAGCTCGAGATGCTGAAGGAGGCGCGCGAGGCGGCACTCGGCCTGAAGCGCGGGACCGTCGGCGACAACGTCATGTATTTCGAGACGGGCCAGGGTTCCGCGCTGTCGGCGGATGCGCACCACGGCGTCGACCAGCAGACACTCGAAGCGCGCGCCTATGCCGTGGCGCGCGAGTTCAAGCCGCTGCTCGTCAATTCCGTCGTCGGCTTCATCGGGCCCGAGTATCTCTACAACGGCAAGGAGATCATCCGCGCCGGCCTGGAGGACCACTTCTGCGGTAAGCTCATGGGCCTGCCGATGGGCTGCGACGTCTGCTACACCAACCACGCCGAGGCCGACCAGGACGATATGGACGTGCTGCTCATGCTGCTCGGAGCGGCCGGCGTCACCTTCGTCATGGGTGTTCCCGGCGCCGACGACATCATGCTCAACTACCAGTCGACCTCCTTTCACGACGCCCTCTACGTGCGCGAGTCACTCGGCCTGCGGCGCGCTCCCGAATTCGAGGCGTGGCTCGGTCGCATGGGTCTGACCGACAGCTCCGGGCGCCTTCTGCCCGATCCAGGGCGCGCTTTGCTCGATCACGTCGGGGGTCTCGCGGCATGAGCACTGAGGGACCGTGGACTGCGCTGCGCCGCTTCACCGACGCGCGCATCGGGCTCGGGCGCGCGGGTCCGGCGCTGCCGATCCGCGAGGTCTTGGCGTTTGCGATGGCGCATGCGCAGGCGCGCGACGCAGTGACCACGCCCATCGAGTGGGGACCCATCAAATCCGCGCTTGGCGGCGTCGGCTGCTCGACCGTTCGCATCGAGAGCGCAGCCGGCGATCGCGATACCTATCTGCGTCGACCCGATCTCGGTCGGCGCCTCTCCCCCGAGGCGCGCCGGGAGCTTTCGGCCATGGCCGGTGCCGCACCCGACGTCCTAATCCTCGTCGCCGACGGCCTCTCCTCGACCGGCGTCGCCGCCAATGCCACCAAGGTCATCGCCGCCCTCCTGCCGCTCGCCCGCAAGAGCGGCTGGAGCTTGGCGCCGGTCCTGCTCGCAGCGCAAGGGCGGGTGGCGCTCGGCGACGACGCGGGCGAGATGCTTGGCGCTCGCGCGGTCCTCGTATTGATCGGCGAGCGGCCGGGGCTTTCCTCGCCCGACAGCCTCGGCGCCTACCTGACCTGGGGGCCGCGCGTCGGGCGCAAAGACGGCGAGCGCAACTGCATCTCCAACATCCGCCGCGGCGGCTTGAGTGCCGAGGAGGCGGCCTTCAAGATCCATTGGCTTTTGCGGGAAGCCTTCCGGCGCAAGATCACCGGCGTGCAGCTCAAGGACGAAAGCAATTTTGCGCTCGAGGACGCCGCCGCTCGGGCGCCTCAACAAAAATCGATCGATACGGGCAGCGCCTGACCAACGTCGGGCGGCCGGGCTGGTGGAGGGGGCTGGATTCGAACCAGCGTAGGCGAAGCCAACGGATTTACAGTCCGTCCCCTT
>CAXMLT010000213.1:0-2435 GCA_964194245.1 uncultured Hyphomicrobium sp. | reverse complement strand
CATGGTCCGAATTTCCGGGTCCACTTCACCGCAGCGGCCCTCGTCAATCAAGAGGTGCAGTAGCGTAGCAGTTACAATCGTCTTGGTAAGGGAGGCGACGTCATAGATGCTGCGCTCGGCAACGCCGGACCCGCTTTCATATGTCGGGTTCCCGAATGCGCGCACATCCTGACCCCCGCTGTCGATTACGCCCAATACACAACCGGGAAAAATTCTCTCTTCAATCGCCAGTCGTACCAACGCCACTAAATGTTCGTCTATCATCAGCAGCAACATTCAATGAGACTTGGCGAGCGCGTCAAGCGAGAGTCTCCTTGACCCAGAGCGGCAATCAGCACATTGCGCGATCGCCATTGGAGTCGCATCCGCGACTTGCTAGACTTCACTCCGGGCAGTGTGGAGACAGACATCATGGTACGTGACCTTACTCTTGTAGGCGCCATCGCCGTTGCCGTCCTTGCCGCAGGATCCGCATCGGCTTCGGCCGCTGAATGTCGAAACGGTCGCAGTACCGATCCTAACTGCTATCGGGCGAACGGTTACGTTTGCGGGCCCTGCCAGGATGACCGCGATGATCGCCGGGGGGATGTCGAGGGCAAGCGTGCAAGCTGCGAGGTCTATGCGCGGATCGCAGTCATCCAAGCGGACGCCAACGCGCGCTTCCGTTGTCCTTCAAGGCCCAGCTTGGACGAACGATCCGATGCGGCACTCCCAGTGGTGCCGGTATGTGCCGCGGCGGCGTGCTGCTGAGGAACAGCGCAACCGATCTGAAGAGTTGCAGCGCTGCTTTGATAGGCTCGGCGATTTCGACGACGACCGCTGGGGACGCTGACTTTGCGGCCACCTTGACCGCTCGCGCATCCTGGCTGATCACGCGGTGAGCTTCTCCCAGTTGTCAGTGGAGAACTCGTGGCGATGCGGGAGCAGTGGCGCCGGGAAGGCGGCTGACGGGGCCTAGTCCTCGCACTTCTTAACGAGCTTGGGAGCACGGGAGGGGGTCAGCTTCGGTGCCAACTCGGGTAGGCCGTGCTGAAGAACCTCAAGCCAATCGCAGCGCAGATCATCAAGCCCCTGTAACATCTGAAGCTTGCCGAGGCCCTCGAAGATGTCGCCTTCGCCCATCGCGCGCACCAGATCGAGTGCGGCCTCCTCCGCCTCTCTTTCAGACATGCGGCCGCCGGGTACTGCAGCCAAATTAGGAGGGTCTGGCTCTTGCGTGGTCATGGGTCCCTAATCGCGCGACTTCGCACAGGTTCCACGATGTCATTCCGTTCGCGCATCTTCCGCAATTTATCGTAAAGAAACTCTACATCGAGTGACTTCGTGTTGATCAATCTCTGGCCGGACGTTTATTGCGCACCCCGTGCGCTCACTTCTTGCAGGGAAACGCCTCTTCGAACGCTCTCATGATAGTCGACCTGGCGGGTAGTTGCATTTTCTCCGAGTTGCGGTCTGCCCAACTCACGTACGCCGTTGCCAGCTGGACAGGCGTAGCGCCGGTCGGAAAACATATTTGGGCTTTGGCCCCTACCAACTGCAACGTCACGAGATACCCACCCACGAACCCGTAGATGTAATTCGTGCAGGCCGTCGCACTCAGAACCTTGTCGGGGGGAAATGGACTAGGCGTCTTCTCGTGCGCCACCACTTCTCGGCACTGTGCGAGCATGGACTTCGATGTCTGTCCGAGGCAGTGAGAAGCGCCGAGCCCGAGGATGCTCATCGCTAACGCAAGCAGTCGCAACATATCTTGATCTCCTAAGTGCCCGAGCGGAGGGAGAAGCTTGCCGCGCAATTGGCACCTTTCCGAGACGTAATGAGTCTCACGCGATGGTGCGCGAACGTGAGCAATCACGGCACTCCTTCGAGCCTATATCAGGGCTTTGGAGGTAGCGTTCATGGTCGAAGCAGCCAGAGACAGTAAGACCGCCACGATCGTCCTCGCCGTTCTCGCGGTCCTGGGCGTCGTCTGTTTTGCTCTTGCAGGCGTTGCGATGTTTGAGCAGTCCACGGTGACTGCAACATCACCATCGCCCGCAGCTCCGCACGTCGCTAGCTGAGCAAGACTGACACCACTTCCTGTTGCTAAGGTCGCTCAGTGAACGTATGAACGCCGGCATACGTTATGGCGAAAACTTCGCCCGTATCAGCAGCCGACCCCTCGAAGACTCACACACTGGCATTCGAGCGAGTTCAACGGAATATCCCGAGCTCCACGCCTTCCAGCCCGAACTGTGAGGGAAGAGGTAACCACAGAGGTAACCACGGGCCTTCGATGTAATGGGAGAACGTCCTAGCGGCGGGGGTTCAATCACAGGATCGGATGGTGCTAAAATTCCCATCGAGGCCGTCCCGCTTAGTTCCTCGCGTTTTTCAGCTAGTCGATCGAGCGATTGGTCGGAGCGGGAGATTTGAATGGTGTGCTCCCCTGAAGC
>CAXMLT010000212.1:0-3609 GCA_964194245.1 uncultured Hyphomicrobium sp. | reverse complement strand
GGTCCTGGCACGGTGAAAATCTACTCGAGCGGGTCCGCCCTCCAGGGTGGCCCAGCGATGTACTTGGAAAGCTTTATGGCGCACAGCCCTAGCGTGCTCTTTACCGAGGCCGTCAGTTTCGTCCCATTCGGCGGGGAGACCGGAGTGAAGGTGGCCACGACCAGCACGACGGTCGGGGCAGATCTCCTTATCAGCGGTGTCTCGCGGCAAGACCAAACCGTGCAGGTTCGCAAATACCAGCTGTTAAGGCCAAGCGCCGACGCTCGCACTCTGGATGTGAAGCAACTCGGCCAGGTCAGCTCCGATGCAGGTTCTGATCCGGGTGTCCTAGGCGGAGATTAGCGCCGTCGACACCGGCTCGCTTCACCGCCGACGATTGATTTTGAGCAGCTTGCCTATAGGGCCCATGCCTTGAATTTGAACACCATCACCTCGGTCAAGCGTCCCTCCTCGGCTTCCGAGATTGGAGAGTGGCGCGCTGGTTACGCTTGGCTCGCGGGCGGAACTTGGCTGTTCTCGACGCCGCAAGTTCACGCCGACACTCTGATCGATCTCCAGTCGCTTCGTTGGCCGCCTATCCAGGTCACGCCCGACGGGCTCAATATCGCGGCGACGTGCACGTTGGCGCAACTGACCCACTTCAATGCCCCGGCGAACTGGAAGGCTGCACCCTTGTTCAAGATGTGCTGCGAGGCGTTGCTGGCATCGTTCAAGGTATGGAATGCTGCGACGGTCGGCGGCAACATCTGCATGTCATTGCCGGCGGGCTCGCTGATTTCACTGACCACGGCGTTGGAGGGTGTCTATACGCTGTGGCCCCGGGACGCCGAGCCGCGCAAAGTTGCGGCGATCGATTTCGTGACCGGCAACCACCGGAACGTGTTGCGGCCCGGTGAGCTGCTCCGCGGCATCCATCTCCCGGCTAAGGCGCTTTCCAAGCGCTTCGCATTCCGCCGAGCCTCGCTTACGCACTTGGGGCGCTCGGCGATCGTTGTCATCGGTACACAGAGCCCCGGTGCCTATGATCTCGTCCTCACCGTCACGGCGGCCACGGTGAGACCTGTGCAGCTTCATTTCGATAGTGTTCCCAGCGCGAGCGCATTGCGCGAGGTGCTCGATGCCGCGATCCCCGAGGCGGATTACTTCGACGACGTGCACGGGGCCGCCCCCTACAAGCGCCATCTCACCTACTACTTTGCCGAGCAGATCCGGGCCGAGCTCGGGCAAGGAGCGGAGGGATGAACTACTTCATCAATGGCAAGACGATCTCGGCCGAGCCGGCCCCTGGCCAGTGCTTGCGCACCTTTCTGCGCGACCACGGATGCTTCGGCGTCAAGAAAGGTTGCGATGCGGGCGACTGCGGGGCCTGCACAGTTTGGCTCGATGGCACGCCCTTCCACAGTTGCCTGATGCCCGCATTTCGCGCCGCCGGGCGCGCGATCACAACGATCGAAGGGCTCGAGAAAGAGGGCCTGCTGCATCCGATGCAGCAGGCCTTTCTCGACGCGCAAGCGTTTCAGTGCGGCTTCTGTACCGCCGGCATGATCATGACGGCAGCGACCTTCGACGAGCAGGCGCTCGCGAACCTGCCGCGCATGCTCAAGGGCAACCTCTGCCGTTGCACGGGCTATCAAAGCATCGACGACGCCCTGCACGGCATCAAGTCCATCGAAGAGGACATCGCAGGCCAGGCCTGCGGAGCGAGCCTCAAAAGTCCGTTCGCGGAGGCGATCGTAACCGGCCGCGCGCATTACACGCTCGATCTACCTCCGATGGAGGGCATGCTGCATCTCAAGGTGCTGCGCTCGCCGCATCCCCATGCGCGCATCAAGTCCATAATGCGGGATAAGGCCGCGGCAGTTCCGGGCGTTGTCGGCATATTCACTTGGGAGGACGTTCCGCGCCGGCTCTACAGCACGGCGACCCACGAGGATCACCTCGTCGATCCCGACGATACCTACATTCTCGACAATGTCGTCCGTTTCGTCGGGCAACGCGTTGCAGCTGTTGTCGCTGAAACCGAAGGCGCCGCGGAAGAAGCGTGCCGGCTGCTCGCGGTCGATTACGAGCTTCTTCCCGCGGTATTCGATGCGGAAGCGGCCATGGCGCCCGGGGCGCCGATCCTACACGATAGGAGCATCGCGTTTCACGACAACATCTATGTCGACATCCACGGCGAGCTTGGCAGCGTCAAGGAGGGCTTCGAAGAGGCTGACGTCATCCACGAGAGGACCTACTCAACCTCGCGTGTGCAGCACGTGCATCTGGAGACGCACGGCTCGGTCGCCTGGAGGGGTGCCGATCATCGGCTGCATGTGCGCACTAGCTCGCAGGCACCTTTCATCGCCAAGCAGAAGCTCTGCTATTTGTTCGGGCTGTTCGATCGCGACGTGCATGTTTTCACGGAACGCATCGGCGGCGGGTTCGGCGGCAAGCAGGAGATGATTTCCGAAGATCTGTGCACGCTGGCGGCACTAAGGACCGGGCGCCCGGTCATGTGGGAGTTCACCCGCGAGGAACAGTTCATCGGCGCCACCACGCGCCATCCCATGACCACCCACGTGAAGCTTGGCGCAAAACGCGATGGCACACTGACTGCAATCCAAGTGCGCGTGGTGTCCAACACCGGTGCCTATGGTGGGCACGGAGGCGAGACGCTTGCAGCCGCGCTCGGCAGCCCGATTGCCGTCTACCGCTGCATCAACAAGAAGGCCGATGGCTCCGCCGTCTATACCAACATGGTTCCCGCAGGCGGGTTTCGCGGATACGGCGCCTCGCAGACAACCTTCGCGATTGAATGCGCCATGGATGATCTCGCGAGGTCGCTGGGCGTGAGCCCATTTGAAATCCGGCGCAAGAACATGATCCGCGAGACCGACCGGATCGAGTCAATTTGGAAGGATCCTTCCGACGTGGTGTTCGGCAGCTTCGGGATCAAACAATGTCTGGATCTTGTCGAAAAGGCACTCGCGAGCGGCCGGGGCTTGTCCAAGCCCGAAGGCGACGACTGGGTCGAGGGGACCGGCGTCGCACTTTCCATGCTGGAATCCGGGCCCCCCACAGAGCATCGCTCCGGTGCCGAGATGCGGTTGTTGGCCGACGGCAGCTACCACCTTGCCGTAGGTTCCACGGAGATGGGCAATGGCTCGACGACCTCGCATTGCCAGCTCGCGGCCGCGGTGCTCAACACGCGGGTCAACAGGATTGCCATCATCAACGGTAATACGGACCGCACACCGTATGACACCGGCACCTTTGCCAGCACCGGCACTGTCGTGGCCGGTCAGGCCGTCGAGAAGACCGCGGCTGCGTTGCGTGACGTCCTCATTGACTTCGCGAGCCGCCAGTTCGGCTGTGAGGCAGCCGACTGCTGTTTGCGGGATGATTCTATCGTATGCGCGAACCGGAAGATTCCGCTCGCCGAACTGCATGCTGCCGGCGCCAAGGTGGGTGACCGTTTCGAGGTCAGGCGAAAGGCCTATCTGTCGCCGCGCACGGTCGGCTTCAATGTCCAGGGTGTCCGCGTCGCTGTTCATCGCGTCACGGGCGAGGTCGCCACACTGCAGAGTGCACACGCAGCAGACATCGGCAAGCTGATAAATCCCATGC
>CAXMLT010000211.1:0-5500 GCA_964194245.1 uncultured Hyphomicrobium sp. | reverse complement strand
CGGCTCATCTTCGCCATGGACGCAACCATGAGCCGCGCGCCCACCTGGGACATGGCGCTGGCCCTGCAGGGCGACATGTTCAGCGCGGTCAAGGAGGTGGGCGGGCTCGACGTGCAGCTCGTCTACTTCCGCGGGATGGGCGAGTGCCGCGCCTCGAAGTGGGTATCCGACCCCGCCGCGCTCGCACGCCTGATGACGAGCGTCTCCTGCCATGGCGGCCTCACGCAGATCGGCAAGGTGCTCGCACACGCGCTCGATGAGTCCAAGCAGCGCAAGGTCAACGCGCTCGTCTACGTCGGCGATGCGATGGAGGAGCGGGTGGACCGGCTGTGCGCCCGCGCGGGCGCGCTCGCCTTGCTCGGCGTCCCGGTATTCCTGTTCCAGGAGGGCGACGACAGCGCCGTGCAAACGGCCTTCCGCGAGATCGCGCGGCTGACCAAGGGCGCTTATTGCCGCTTCGACCGCGGTTCGGCAAAGCAGTTGCGCGAGCTGCTGACGGCGGTTGCGGTCTATGCCGCGGGCGGCCGCAAGGCACTCGCAGCCTTGAGCGGGGAGCGCCACGGTGCCGGCGCGCGACTTCTGCTCGAGCAACTCGGCCCCACGGGACGCTGAGGTGCGATGGCGTATCTCATCTCAGGCCTTGCCGCTCTGGCGATCGGGCTCTACGCGATACGGGCGTTTGCGCGCGCCAATCCGGCGCACGTCGCCCGCCGCATGACGATCAGCGCGGGCGTCGTCTCGCTCGCTGCGGCGGCGCTCATGTTCCTGCGCGGGCTCGAAGCGATCGCGCTGCCGCTCGCAATGTTCGGCTCCTATCTGTTGTGGGGCAGCACGACGGGACCCTGGGGCGCCAGCACGCGCAAAAGCCCGGGGCAGAGCTCGCGCATCGAGACCGACCATCTGGAGATGGAGCTCGATCACGACACCGGCGAGATGCGCGGGCGCGTGCTGAAAGGGCTGTTCAAGGATCGTGACATCGCGAGCCTGAGCCCGGCCGACATGGCGCTTCTTTGGCAGGACTGCCGCCACACAGATATCCAGTCCGCGCAGCTCATCGAGGCTTATCTCGACCGCGTACATCCGAGCTGGCGCGAGGACATGGCGCGCGGCGAATCCGACATGAGCCGCGGCCCCGACGGTCGCATGGACGTGGACGAGGCGCTCGAAATCCTGGGACTGAAACCGGGCGCGGACGCGGAGGAGATCCGCCGCGCGCACCGCAATCTGATGCTGAAGCTGCACCCCGACCGCGGCGGCTCGACCTACCTTGCCGCCAAGATCAACGAGGCGAAGGACGTAGCGTTGGAAGCGCTCGAGCGTTGAGGGCTGGAAGCGCTGGAGACTAAGGTAGGCGGTAACTTTCAGGCTTTCGACCTATCGAACGGCTGGTTAAAAGTGACCGGCACGTATTGAAATCATTGGCGTTTTACTTCATAATCCATTTTTGCTGAATTGTGTAAAACGTGTTATTTGTCAATGGCTTGACATGGAATTTGTCGAACTTACCAACGAGCAGCGGCGTCAGCTTATAGACGCGCAGCAGGTGTACGCCGCGTGGCGCCCCGCGTCGGCCGACCTTGAGTGCATGGGTTCGCTCATATGGCAAACTTCCAGAGGCAAGCGATACCTAACTGAACAGCACGGCAAGGTGCGCAAATCTCTCGGGCGAGAGACACCAGAGCTGACAGCGAAGAAGGAAACCCACGTCGCCAAGCGTAAGGCGCTCACCGCCAAGGTGAAGGGACTCAAAAAGCGCCTCGATCAAATGGCGCCAGTCAATCGGGCGCTCAAGCTCGGCCGTGTGCCGACGATTGCTGCCAATATCTTGAGGGAACTCGATCGCGAGGGATTGCTCGGCAGTCACATCATCGTCGCGGGGACGAACGCACTTTACGCATACGAGGGAGCAACCGGCACTCTCCTCGATAGCCAACATGTGGCAACCACAGACGCAGACCTTTTGTGGGACTCGAAACAATCGCTGCTGCTGGCCGCGACCGGTGTTCCACGCGAGGGGCTGCTCGGCATACTGAGGCGAGCCGACAAGTCCTTCAAAGCAGACTACGGTTTGAACCCAACGAACGACGACGGCTATATCGTCGACTTGCATTGCGCGGAGACTGGCAATTTTCAAACCATGAAGGTCGATGCCGACGTGGAGGCCACTGGCATGCCCGGCGTACAGTGGTTGCTCTCATCTCCGCCGCTTGAGGCGATCATAATCGCGGAAGACGGCTACCCTGTGCGCATCGTAGTGCCCGATCCGCGTACATTTGCTCTCCATAAACTCTGGGTTTCACGTCGGCCGGATCGACAAACACTTAAGCGTCCGCGCGATGCCACTCATGCTGCGGTAGTTTCCGAATTGGCGAGGCGGTATCTTCAGCAATCCCTTGTGGTGAAGGATATGCCTTGGCTACCGAAGGATCTGAAGGGCCTGGCGAAGGATTTGAAGCCGTCTAAGGTGAGGTGATGCACAGGCGCAAAGAACCTGTGGAAGTCGGCCCGTAACGGAACGAGCTACTCGGCCTTGACGACGAAGCAGTCGATCTGCAGCTTTTTCAACTGCCCGCAAGCGGATGCGGCCGCGGTGGCATCGAAACCCTTGAAACGGGCGCGATAGATCTGGTTTGCACCCTTCTGCGTCGGCACGGCGACGGCGGAATAGCTGTCGAGCACACCGCCCGCGCGCTGGCGCGCCGACGCCATGTTGCGCTCGGCCTCGGCGGAATCGCTGAAGGCGCCGATCTGGATCTCGAAGGCTCCGTGGGCCTCGTGCGAAGCCTGCCGCGGCTTGGGCTCGCCCCGGGGCTGGGGGCGGGGCCCAGGGTTGGATTCAGCGCGCGGCTCGACAGTGGCGCCAGTGGTTATCGGCTGTGCCGTCGGAGGGTCTGCCGGGCCGCCGAGTGCCTCAGCCTGCGCCTGCAGCGTCGAGGGCGGTTGCCCGAGCGGTGGCGCGGAGGTTTCCTTGCGCAGGATGTCGTCGGACGGGACGAAGCGTGGGAGCGCGTCGTCATGCGATGAGGTGGCTTGAGGTCCCGGTGCTGCAGCGGCGCTGGCCACTGCGAAGGCAGGGCGAGGGGGAGCAGCCTCGTCGGCCGTTGCCGGCTGTCGCTTGAGGTCGGGCCCCATCAGTACGCGGCGCACGCGCGCCATCGCGATGGGGTGGGCGATGCGCGGGGTGGCCTCGGCCACCGCGCTGGGCGGCTGGGAGGGCTGACCGGCCGGCGGCGCAGCTTGAGGCGGCCTTGCCGCGACGGTCGCGACCGGAGACGGGTCCGGCGGACGCGCGGGCATCGGCTGCGGCGCACGCGCCACGAGCGACGGCTTGCGCGTCACCTTCGTCGAGGCCTTGGCGAGCGCCTTGTTGAGCACCTGCTCCATCATATTGTCGCGCACGCGTGCCGTGCGGCCGCCGAAGATGGCGGCGACGACGCGCTTGCCGTCGCGGTTAACGGAGGCGACGAGATTGAAACCCGAAAGTTGCGTGTAGCCCGTCTTGATGCCGTCGGTGCCGCGGTAGCGGGCGAGCAGACCGTTGTGGTTGTGGTAGCTGTCGCCGCCGTAGTTGAACACGCGCGTGGAGAACAGCTCGTAGTGGCGTGGGAAATCGTCGCGCAGATGCAGCGCGAGCGTCAGCATGTCCCGTGCCGTCGTAGTCTGCTCCGGGTCGGGCAGGCCGGAAGCGTTCTTGAAGGTGGTGCTCGTCATGCCGATGTCGTGCGCCTTGCGCGTCATCAGGCGCGCGAAGTTCTGCTCCGTGCCAGCGATGTGTTGGGCGAGCGAGATGGCGACGTCGTTGGCGGATTTGGTCACCAGCGCCTTCATGGCATCGAGCACGGTGATCTCGGTGCCGGGTTTGACCTCGAGCTTGGAGGGTGCGGCGTCGGCGCCCTCTTGCGTCATCTTGATGGTCGACGTCTCGCTCAGGCGCCCGAGCTCGATCAGCTCGAACGTCATGTAGAGCGTCATCATCTTGGTGAGCGAGGCCGGATAGCGCGGCTCGTCGCCCGCCTGATTGTGCAGCACGGAACCCGTATTGGCGTCGATCGCCATGGCGGCGTAGCGCGGAGCAGCCGTTGCCGGGAGGGCTTGAGCGACCAACGCAGCGACAAGGCAGAGCAGCGCGGCTGCCGCCTTAGAGCTTCGTAAAGGATGTCGGAACATAAGCGCTGCGAGCATTCCGCGACTGAACCTACGTCCCTCGGCGAAGCTCAAAAACGCTTACGCCTCAATAGATTGCACCGATGCCCTGGCAAAGCGCTGCTGTTGCGGAGGGAAGCTGCAACGGAGCATCGTTTTTGGGCTTCATTGGGGCGCTTCTTCCGCGCCTTTCCGAGAGTCTAGCGGGCCTTGAACTTCGGTCGCGTTAATGCCAGCGCGTGCTCTCTGGGAGCATGGTGCATCGCAAAAAGGCCTTGAAAAATTGTGCATTGCCTATAAAAAGGATGTACGGAGACGTCCCAAATCGGGGCCGGGGTACTGCCTACCGGGGAATGGGTTGAGCGAGTTCGTCTAAGGACACGGATGGCACCATGATCAAGAACTTTGAGGACATGCAGAAGCTGGGACAGTCCAACGTCGACAGCGCCATGCGCATGTTCGGCGAGTGGAACAAGAATTGGCAGGCGATCGCGGCGGAGATGAGCGACTACACCAAGCGCTCGTTCGAGGAGAGCACGACGACACTCGAAAAGCTGATGTCGTCGAAGTCGGTCGAGCAGGCCGTCGAGATCCAAACGAGCTATGCCAAGCGCGCCTACGACGACTACATGCAGCAGATGAGCAAGATCGGCGGCATGTACGCCAATTTGGCCAAAGAGGCCTACAAGCCGGTCGAGCGCATCCTGCAGAATGGCGGCTGAGAGGGCACTAGCCCTATCGCCACTGCGCACGAAAGCGAGGCCCGGCCGAAGCCGGGCCTTTTTTGTGTCGACTTGAAACCCCATCATATCATTCTCCAGGGCGTACTCCTCCCTTTCCAGCCATGCGGCAGGGCAGTTAACGCCGCTTAAGCCCGCAATTGCGACCAGGGGCGCCGTTGCGTATCAATATGAGGCCGAAGCATGCTGGCTCGGAGAGCCGGTGACTTGCAGCGGACCCTTGGGCGGATTTTGAGATCGATGGCGAAGTCGAAGATGGGCACTCGCGGCGCGGCGCGATGGCTGGCGGCGAAGAACGACCCTCCGGGGCCCGATCGCGGGGACGAGGGCCGCACGGGCATTGCGACCAAGACGCGCCCGAAGACCAAGAAGCCTAGCCTCTACAAGGTGCTGTTGTTGAACGACGACTACACGCCGATGGAATTCGTTGTTCACGTGCTCGAAAAATACTTTGCCAAGGGGCGCGAGGAGGCGACGCGTATTATGCTCCACGTGCACCACAAGGGAGTCGGCATCTGCGGAGTGTACCCATATGAGGTTGCGGAGACCAAAGTAACGCAGGTTATGGATTTTTCACGTCAGAATGGCCATCCTTTACAGCTGTCTCTTATACACAT
>CAXMLT010000210.1:0-8755 GCA_964194245.1 uncultured Hyphomicrobium sp. | reverse complement strand
GATGTGTATAAGAGACAGGCCTAATACCTGCCGGTTGTGGGCGCCGCTGCGACGCCCCGGGGATGAAGCTTTTGATGCGGGCGGGCTACAGCCGCACGCGTGAAGCTCGCCGACGCTTTAGGACCGAGCTTTACGCCTTCGCTCCTGCTGCGGCCGGACCCTTGGCCATCAGAGCCTTAACGCGGTCGACGACAGACCCGACGGTCTTGAAGTCCTCGACGTCCTCGTTTGCGTTATAGGGAATCTCGATGCCGAAAGTATCTTCGATGTCAAAAACGATCATCGCAAGGTCAAGGGACTCGATCTTGAGATCCGTGAGCGGTGTCGACAAGGAGATGTCGTCACGCGGCTCTTTCATGTGCTTCTTGAGGATCTCGATGATCTTGGTACCGACGTCGTCCATATCACTCTCCCACCTCCGCCCAAACCTGGCTGGAGGCCCTTGTCGCTTCGTTCCTACCTAGTGCAAGGCTAGTAGCTCAACAAGCTGACGCGTCACATATCCTTAAACGTCATTCAAGTCTAGCCGCAGGGCCTTGCCGCCGAACCAAACGGGGGCCAGCCGGGTGAGACGCATACCGAGGCCGTAATGCGTCTGCTGTTTCTCACGTTACACGAAAACTTCTTCACAACCGTTGCAAGGCTAGTGTCCTGGCGTGCCCGCTATGGCCATGGCCCCCAAAAACGTGTTCAATAATAAGGCGGATTTCAAGGTCCTGTTACCCCTCGATCGCTTCGGGATACTCGTGGGGCCGGCCGTTCCGCCAAGGATCTCGGCGGCGCGTAACGAGCCCAATTGGGAGAAGCGCCAGATGGCGACGAAAGGCCACCGTTCCGGTCAGGACGCGGCGCCTGCGACCGACTTGCCATGGCTCAGCCGCTACCCGCGCGGCGTCGACTGGCGCATGCCGTTGCGTGTGGCCCCCCTTTACGCCTTGCTCGATGATACCGCCTCCCGGCACGGACGCCTCGTGTGCACGAACTTCCTCGGCAAGACGCTGACGTACTCCGAGATTGCACACCTCGTGGATCGCACGGCGGCGGGCCTGCAGCGCCTCGGCGTCAAGAAGGGAACCAAGGTCGGCCTGTTCCTGCCGAACTCGCCGACGTTCATCGTCTACTTCTTCGCCGTGCTCAAAGCCGGGGGAACGATAGTCAACTACAATCCTCTCTACACGGTCAGCGAGCTCTCCGCGCAGGTCAAGGACAGCGACACCGAAATCATGGTGACGCTCGACCTCAAGGTGCTGTTCGACAAGGTCGACGCGCTATTGCAGTCGAACGTGCTGGCGCGCGCCATCGTGTGTTCGTTCGCCCCGTTGCTGCCGCCCGTCAAGGCGACGCTGTTCCGCTTGTTCAAGTCGAAGAACCTCGCGCGACCACTCACCTCGGCCGCCCGCGACCGCATCGTGCTCGACGCCGACGTGGTTGCCGGCTCCGAGAAGCCTGTGCCGGTCAAGATCGACCCATTGAAAGACGTCGCCGTGCTGCAATACACGGGCGGCACCACCGGCACGCCCAAGGGCGCCATGCTGACGCACGCCAACGTCTACGTGAACGTGCACCAGGTCGGCGCCTGGAAGACCGACCTCAACGAGGGCGAGGAGCGCGTGCTGGGAGTGCTGCCCTTCTTCCACGTTTTCGCACTGACCGTCGTGATGAACCTCGGCGTCGCCAAGGGCGCGGAGATCATCATAATGCCGCGCTTTTCCCTCGAGGACGCGCTCGATCTCATCGCCAAGACACGCCCGACCGTGCTCCCCGGCGTGCCGACCCTCTTCAACGCGCTGATGAACCACCCGAGGATCAAAAGCGCCGACCTGTCCTCGCTGAAATTCTGCCTCTGCGGTGGGGCGCCGCTGCCGCTGGAGGTCAAGCAGCAGTTCGAGGCGATCACCGGCTGCTCCGTGGTCGAGGGCTACGGGTTGTCCGAAGCCTCGCCCGTCGTGACCACCAACCCGATCGACGGGCCGGTGAAGCTCGGCTCCATCGGCCTGCCGCTTCCCGGAACGACGGTGTCCCTGCGCGACCTCGCCGACCCGACCAAGGAGGTCGCCGTCGGCGAAAAGGGCGAGATCTGCGTCAGCGGTCCGCAGGTGATGCTCGGCTACTACAAGCGCCCGAAGGATACCGCCGAGCAGATGGTCGGTGAGTTCCTGCGCACGGGCGACGTCGCGCGCATGGACGAGGAAGGCTTCCTCTTCATCGAGGACCGCATCAAGGACCTCATCATCTCCTCGGGCTTCAATGTCTATCCGCGCCGCGTCGAGGAGGCGATCTACGAGCACCCCGCCGTCGCCGAGGTGACCGTCATCGGCATCAAGGACGCAAAGCGGGGCGAGGCGCCGAAAGCGTTCGTCAAGCTGAAGCCGGGGATGGAGACCTCGACAGAGGACATGTTCGCGCACCTGCAGCCGCGCATATCGAAGATCGAGATGCCGGTGGAGATCGAGTTCCGCGACGAGCTGCCGAAGACGATGATCGGCAAGTTGTCGAAGAAGGAGCTCAAGGCCGAGGAGGCCGCGCGCCAGCGCAAGGGGTGAGTCATCTCAACGCGCGAGGGGGCACATGGAATGGCACTACCGGTAGAGGTCGGCGCGCGTGGATGGGATGGCCGGGGGACGCTTGGCGTTCTTGGAGACCAGCGTCTGGAAGATGCGCAACGTGCCGCGAGAGAACGCGAGCGACACGCCCGCCAGATAAGCGACCCAGATGCGGTACTTCTCCTCGCCGACGTAGCTGATCGCTGTTTCGCGTTCGGCCGTCAGGCGCTCGCACCACAGCTTGCACGTGCGCGCATAGTGCAGGCGCCAGGCCTCGACGTCCTGGATCTCGAAGCCCGCGCGCTCCATGGCGACGAGCGAATGCCCGATGTCGTCCAGCTCGCCTCCAGGGAAGATGTATTTGGCGATGGCGCGCTGCTCGGGCCGCATCTTGCGCCGAAACCACCCGGGCTTGGGCGCGCGCCGCGCGATCGCGTGGTTGAGGAACAGGCCGTCCTGCGCCAGCAGCGTCTGCATCTTACTCATGTAGCCAGGGATGTTCTTCAGCCCGATGTGCTCGTACATGCCGATGGAGGCGATCTTGTCGAACTGCCCTTCCATCGCGGAGTAGTCCTTGAGCTCAACCGTCACGCGGTCTTCGAGCCCCAGCCGCTCGATCTTCCGGCGCGCATAGTCGAGCTGCGCTTCCGACAGCGTGATGCCGTGGGCGGTGACGCCATAATTCTTCGCCGCATGACAGATGAGCCCACCCCAGCCGCAGCCGATGTCGAGGAAGCGCTCGCCGGCTTTGAGCCGCAGCTTGCGGCAAATCATCTCCAGCTTGTCGCGCTGCGCCTGCGCGATGTCGTTCTCCCAATCCGTGTAGTAGGCGCAGGAGTAGACCATCTCCGGGTCGAGGAAGAGCGCGTAGAACTCGTTCGACAGGTCGTAGTGGAACTGGATGTAGTCCTTGTTGTCGGCGGTCTTGCGTGCGCGCCCTGTGATCTCGCCGCCAAAGCCCTGGTCGTTCTGCGCGTTGTCGCCACGCGCCAGCAGAAACGGCGCGAGCTTCGCCGCGATGCGCAGCGCCTCCTTGCCCTTGAGCTTGACCGAGCGGCCGCCGCAGTTGAGCTGCGAGCCGAGGTCGATCAGCGTTCCGCCGGAGAAATCGATGTCCTTCTCGACGTAGCGGCGGATGAAGTTGTCGAGCGTCGGCCGCCGTAAGAGCGCGCCGATCACGCCCGGCCCGGCGATGCTGATCTCGAAGGGGCCCGTTACGCTGGCTCCGAGCGGGACGCGCGAGCCGTCCCACAGCCGCAGCGAGGCATTGAGGTCGAGCTTGTCGGCCAGCTCAGACGCGAGCCCACGGACCGACTCGAGCTGCCGTTCTGCTTTGCCGTCGCTGTCTTTCGCCATTCCCGCCCGCCGAGCGTTACCGTCCGCGGGTGGGTCGCATACCTTCCCGCCCCTGTCGAGAGGTCAAGCCGCCTGGTGCAGCTCGGCGGCGTCTTTGGTTTCCAGGATCGCCGCGACGCCCATGCCACCCGCCGTGCAGATGGAGATGAGCCCGCGGCCGCCCTTCTGCGACAGGATCTTCGCCAGGTTGGCAAGGATTCGCGCGCCCGTTGCCGCGAACGGATGCCCGAACGCGATCGAGGAGCCGTGCACGTTGAGCTTGGCGCGGTCGATGGAGCCCAGGGCCTCGTTCCGCCCCAGCCGCTCCTTGCAATAGACGGGATCCTCCCAGGCCTTCAGCGTCGCCAGCACCTGCGCCGCGAACGCCTCGTGGATCTCGTAGTAGTCGAAGTCCTGCAGCTTCAGCCCGGCGCGCTCGAGCATCTTCGATACCGCGATGGTCGGCGCCATCAGGAGACCGTCGCCGCCGACGAAATCGTTGGCCGCGGTCTGCGAGTAGGTGATGTAGGCGAGCACGGGGAGCCCGCGCTTTGCCGCCCACTCCTCGGAGGCGAGCAACACGGCCGCCGCGCCGTCGGTGAGCGGGGTCGAATTCGCCGCCGTGAGCGTCCCGCGATCCGTCTTGTCGAACGCGGTCTTCAAAGTCGCGAGCTTCTCGATTGTCGCATCCTCGCGGATGTTGTTGTCGCGATAGACACCCGAGAACGGCACCACCAAATCGTCCATGTAGCCCGTGCGATAGGCGTCCGCGGCCCTGCGGTGGCTTTCGAGCGCAAACGCATCCTGCTCGGCGCGCGAGATGTCCCACACCTGCGCCATCAGCTCGCAATGCTCGCCCATGGTGAGCCCGGTGCGCGGTTCGGCCACCGATGGCGCCTGCGGCGCGAGTTCTGCCGGCGAGAAGCCCTGGAACACCTTCAGCTTGTCGAGCGTCGTCTTCTGCTGCGACGCTTTCGTCAGGCGCTGCGCGAGCTTCTTCGACACGACAATCGGCGCGTCCGACGTCGTATCGGAGCCCACTGCGATCGCAGAGTCGATCTGGCCGGCGGCGATCTTCGCCGCGCTCCCCATCGCACCCTGCAGGCTGGTGCCGCACGCCTGCATCAGCGTGATGCCGGGCGTCGACGCCGCGAGCCCCGTTCCCAGAACCGCCTCGCGCGTGAGATTGAAGTCCTTCGAGTGCGTGACGATGGCGCCGCCGACGACCTCGTCGATGTGCTGGCCTTTGAGGTTGTAGCGGTCGACGAGGGCGTTGAGCGCGCCCGTCATCATGTCGAGATTGGACAGGTCGGCGTAGAAGGTGTTGGAGCGGCAGAAAGGAATACGCACTCCGCCGACCACCGCCACGCGTCGCAAGAACCGCTGCATGCTCACTCCTCGTGCTATTACCGGCGCGCCTTCGACGCTGCCTGCCGTTATGACTATTCCGCCGCCGCGCGCGTAGGCTGCGATCCGCCCTGCGCCGCCTTGTAATGCAGCGGCCCGCCCCGGAATGGCGCAAAGCCCGTGCCGAAGATCACGCCGCCGTCGACGAGGTCGGCGCTTTCGACGACGCGCTCATCGAGGCAGCGCTGCGCCTCGTCGATCATCGGCGCCACCAGCTCGCGGCCAAGCCGCTCCATGTCGGCCTTGTCGAAGGTGCGGCTCGACCTCTCGGCCTTGCCGTCCTTCCACACGTAGAACCCCTCGCCCGTCTTCTTGCCGAGCTTGCCGGACGTGACGAGGCGCTCGAGCTTGGAGCCGGTGGAATCGAACTTGAGGATCTTCGCCACGTGCGCGCATACGTCGAGCCCGACCGCATCCGCCAACTCGATGGGCCCCATCGGCATGCCAAACGTGCGCGCAGCTTCGTCGATGCGCTCCTTCTCCTCGCCCTGCTCCAGCCGTTGCATGGCGCCGAACATGTAGGGCGTGAGCACGCGGTTGACGAGAAAGCCCGGCACGCTCTTCGTGATCAGCGGAAACTTGTCGATCGCCGCCACAAAGGCCGCGCCACGCTTCACCTCGTCCTCACGGCTCTGTGCCCCGCGCACGACCTCAACGAGCGGCATCAGCGCCACGGGATTGAAGAAATGCAGCCCGACGAGGCGCCCGGGATCGGGCAACGCCGCGGCGATGTCCTCTATCTGCAGCGAGGACGTATTGGTCGCCAATAGCGCGCCCTCCTTGAGCTTGGGCTCTACCTCGCGCAAGACCTTCTGTTTGATCTCGAGGTTCTCCACGATCGCCTCGATCACGACGTCGGCACGGCCAAGTCCGTCGCCGTTGGGATCGGCGATGAGGCGCGCTTTGGCGGCGTCGCGCTGCGGCTTTGCCTTAAACTTGCGAGCAAACAGCTTGCCCTGTGCCTTGATGCCCTTCTCGATCTGCTCAGGCGAAACGTCCTGCAGCGTCACCTGCATACCGCGGGCGACGCACCAGCCGGCGATGTCGGCACCCATGGTGCCGGCGCCGATGACGTGGACGCGGCTCGGGTGCCAGGGGAACTTCTTCGGCGCCTGGCCCTTCAACAGCTCCGACAGCCAGAACACGCGGCGCAGGTTCTTCGACTGGTCCGAGATCATCAGCGGCGCGAACGCGCGCGTCTCGGCGGCCTTCATGGCCTCCTCGTTGCCGCCGTAGCGCTCGAAGAGATCGATCAGGCGAAACGGCGCGGGATAGTGATCCTCGCGCGCCTTCTCCTTCGTCTTTTGGCGCATGCGCGAGGCGATGAGGCCGCGGGCCGGCCACTTCGAAAGGATGGCCTTGGCGAAACCGGCAGGCTTCGACTTTTTCTTGCGCAGCACCGCCTTGCGCGTTGCCCATAGGAGCGCACCGCGGCTATTGACGAGTTCATCGACGAGGCCGATGCCGCGGGCCGCACTCGCCGACAGCATCTTTGCCGTCAGCATCGCCTGCATGGCGGCGGCCGCGCCCACCTGCCGGATCGAGCGCGCAGTGCCGTTGAAGCCGGGGAAGATGCCGAGCTTGACCTCGGGGAACCCGAGCTTGGTGCCGGCGTCGCGGGTGGCGATGCGGTAGTGGCAGGCGAGAGCCAGCTCGAGCCCGCCGCCAAGACAGAAGCCGTTGATGGCGCAGACAACGGGCACCGGCAGCCGCTCGATGCGTTCGAACAGCGCATTCACCGGGCGCAACCTGTCGATCACGTCCATTTCCGACTTGATGTCCGCAAACTCGCGAATGTCGGCGCCGACGATGAAGCCGCGCTCCTTGCCCGACGAGATGACGAGCCCGCGAACGGCGCCGATTGCAGCGCCCTCCTCTACCTTCTGTACGATCTCGCCCAGCTCCTCGAGCGGGCGGCGGCCGAGCGAGTTCTGGCTCTCGCCCTCGCGGTCGAAGACGGCCCAGCCTATACCCCACTGGTCGAGGGAGAATTTCCAGTCCTTCAAGTCGGGAAGCGGCGTCGATACGGCCTTGAACATGCGTCGTCCTCTCGTTGCAGCTCCTGGGTCGCGAAAGGCAGCCTACTCCGCAGCGGCGTCGAGCGCGCGCGAGTTGTGCCCGAGGCTCGCGTAGTGGGGGCGAAGCTCGGCTGGATCGAAATCGTCCACCGCGATCACGCGCGCGACCAGCGCCTCGACCTCGCGCAACTGCTGCCCCTCACTCTCGGTCACGATGCCCTTGGCCATCGCCTCGCCGATCCAGTCGATGCCGTGATAGCGCCGGATGGTGCCCGCGCGGATGGCGCGCTCGAGCTTCTTCTCCGCTTCCTCGGCGGCGACCACCTTTTTCAGCGTCACTTCGAGCAGGCCGGTCGGGTCTTCGAGCTCGTTCGATACATAGATATGCCGCGTCAGGCGATCGCGCACCTCGGGCGCATCGAGCACGAGCTTGGCGACGCGATGGCCCAGCACATCGCTTGCCGGCCGGTAGGGGGCGCCGAGCGGAAACACGACGGCGCGCATCAGCCAACGCGCGGGAGCGGACGGGAAGTTGTCGATGACGCCGCGCAGCGCCTCCTGGAAACGGTAGAGACCGTTGGCGGCGGCGAGTGAGACGATGTCCCTGTCGCTCATCAGGCGCCCATCGTCCTCGAAGCGCTTCAAGACGCAGGCAAGGATGTAGAGCTCCGACAGTGCGTCGGCGAGGCGCCCCGTGATCTTCTGCTTGGTCTTGAGCGCGCCGCCGAGCGTGACGACCGTCATGTCGGCAACGAAGGCGAAATTACGCGAGGCGCGGCCGAGCTGGCGGTACCAGTGTGCGGTGTCGAAGGAGTGCTCGGGCGCGGGCGCGAAGTTGCCGCCCGTGATGTTGTGGAAGAAGGCGCCCGTGGCATTGGAGACCGCGAACGCTATGTGGTCGGAGAACGCGGTGTCGAAAGCGTCCTCGCCGCGCTCGGGATCGGTGTCCTGCGCTGCCTTGATCTCGCTGTAGAGGTAGGGGTGGGAGCGCAGCGCGCCCTGCGCGAAGGTGATGAGCGTGCGCGTCAGAATGTTTGCGCCCTCGACCGTGACCCCTACCGGCACCAT
Source organism: uncultured Hyphomicrobium sp. (assembly GCA_964194245.1). Taxonomy (GTDB): domain Bacteria; phylum Pseudomonadota; class Alphaproteobacteria; order Rhizobiales; family Hyphomicrobiaceae; genus Hyphomicrobium_A. Next base: position 384 of record CAXMLT010000210.1, on the reverse strand, counting down.
CTGATAAGCCGACTGCAGGTAGTTGCTGGGGCCATCGCAGATGGCGCGGCCACCGTGCACGTCGAAGGCGTCGTTGACGCAGCGGCGCATGCGCTCCGTCGTCTGGTACTTCATCAAGGCGGAGATGACCGACGGCCGCTCGCCGCGCGACACCATGGCGGCGGTGACGGCGCGCGCCGCTTCGCTCGCGTAGGCCGCCTCGACCATGCGCGCGAGCGGCTCCTCGATGCCCTCCATACGCCCGACGGGGAGACCGAACTGCTTGCGGATGCGCGCGTATGCGCTGGTGAAGCGCAACATGGCCTTGGCGCCGCCCGTCGCCGAGGAGGGCAGCGAGATGGCGCGCCCCGCGGCGAGGCACTCCATCAGCATGCGCCAGCCCTG
>CAXMLT010000209.1:0-12936 GCA_964194245.1 uncultured Hyphomicrobium sp. | reverse complement strand
GTTGTTCGGCACCCAGTCGAGTTCGATGAAGTGGTTGCGCGTGGCATAGCCGATTTGTCCATCCTTATAGCGTATCTTCTGCAGTGTCCGCACGGCCGAATCGAGGTCGCTATCCAGCGACAACGCCATGATGGTCTCAACGAATGTGGTGCAATCGAAGGCGTCAAAGCGGATCAGCGGATCACGGTCGAATTCGCCATCAGGGCCTTCGCCCAGCGACCCGAGCTTATAGGGCACGCCCAAAAAGAGTTCGCTGACGGCTTCCACCCGCTGCGCCAACGATGCGGTCTGCTGATGTATGCGGCGGAGCTCTTCTTGGATATGAGTGTTGCTCGGGGGCAGTCCAAGCGGGGCGACAGAAGAGCCGCAGGCTTGGTAGCAATCCACGCCCAAAACACTGGTACTAACCAGTACGGCCGCAACCGCAACGGCCATGAAAGCTCCAGCCCGAATTGAACGCAAACGCTCGTTCCTCACCGCTTTTTACTAGCCACCGCAATCCCAATCGAGGCGGCGGCGCTTTAGGAGGTCTGTGACGCCGCGCTTCGCCTTGGAAACGTCCGCCCGCTTGAGAGAGATTTGATCATCGAGGCGACGATCGGGCAATTTACGGCAGCCTTGATCAAGATCAATTGAGCAATTGAATTGTCTCCTCGAAATCTATCTGGCGCAGGGGGCGCTCGTTCTAAGGAGACGGCACTGTTGCGGCTCGAACCGCCCCATCCCGAATACCGACGCTAGTCCGTTCTTGGCCCCTGTCGGACGTACCGCGCGCCGCGCAGTAGGGCTGCTTCTTAGGGAAGAGCTGACGAGCTTGTGGGATCGCGACTACTTCCGTCTTTGACCCTTAGCGGACATTGCGGCGGATCACAAAGCCCTTCGCCTGGCTACTTGCCCGTAGCGCCACCGCGCCACCGCGCCACGAACTCTTCCAACTCGCCCGCCGCCACATCAGAAACAGCCGCGTAGCTGAAGTCGCGCCCAGGCCACACAAGCAGCGAATAGCCGTCGCGGGTCGTGTGGGTGGGCGGTCCGCCCTCGTCCTTGCTGCCCGGCTTCGGCACCGCAGTCAGGCTGATCACGTGCTCCCGGCGCTTGTAGACAACGGTTGGCACGGGGTGTCCCTCGACGACGTCGACGCGACCGCCAACGAGTGGGAACCCCGCGTCGGCGAGGTCGACGATCTGAGGCGAGACAGCGAGCTTGCCGTCGAACCACGGCTTGACCGTGTGGCGATCACTCGACGCAACGTCGAAAGGCGACGTTGCCAGAAGCGCCCGCTGATGCCCGGCTACGATCTCCGCGATCTCGCTGTTCGACGCCGTCTGCTGTAGCCCAACGTAGGTGCCGACGCTTGCGAGGCACGCGGCGACGGCTGCTGCGGCCGCCATCTGCCTCCAGTCGAAGCTGCGCGCCGAGGGCCGCGCGCGCGGTGTCGGCACGACCCGGGCTTTGCTCGGCCCCGCGATGTCCGCGATCCGCTGCCTCAGCGCATCGGAAGCGCGTTCTTTGCCCACGTGCGCGGACAGCGCGTTGCGAAGCTCGACGAGCCGCGCGAACTCGGCCTTCAAGGCGGCATCCGAGCCCATGCGCCGCTCAACGTCGAGCACAGACGCCGCATCGAGCTCGTTGTCGAGATAGGCGTTAAGCAGGAGCAGCGACTCCTCCCGTGACGTCCATGACGGAGGCTTGTTCATGCCGCCCCTGCCTTTCCCTTGCCGACCATGCCGATGCGCTGGATGAGCAACGCGCGTGCCCGCGCCAGCCGCGACATGACGGTGCCGATGGGGATTCCCATCACGCTCGAGATCTCCTGATAGCTTAGGCCCTCGATCTCGCGCAGGACCAGCGGCTCGCGGTAGGCAATGGGCAGCGCGGCAATCGCACGGTGCAGCTGCTCGCTATCGACCTTGGCGATCAGCACCGCTTCGGGGGTCGCCGCGTGAGATCGATCAATCATTTCCAAACCGGCTCTTTCAAACAATGCTTCATCGTCCGTCACAACGACGGACTTGGGACGGTTCTTGGCCAGCCAGGTGAACGCGGTGTTGCGCACAATCGCGAGCAGCCAGGCACGCGGGTTGCTCTTCTCCGTCGCGATCGCCGCGTAGGCGCGCACGCACGCCTCCTGCACCACGTCCTCGGCGTCGGTGATGCTGCCCGTAAGCCACCGTGCGAGCGACAGCGCATATGTCTCAACCCTTTCCGCAACTCCGAATTCCGGTGTTCGAATGGGTAGACTCGGGGACCGGGCCGTTTATTCCCGGAGGTGGGCACTTTTTTCGGGAGCAGTGTGCGCGACGCGCAGATCAGTTTGATTAATGTGTGCCGGAGCTTGGGCAAATTGCCCGATGGCGACTGGGGTCCTTTCCTTCGGCCCGGGTAGCGCGTATGCCAGAAAGACCCAATATCGAGTAGCGCCATGACTGCAATGACGCCGCTAAAAGGCCCCCCGGCTGGCGAAGCCGCCGCGTTCCCCTCCCTCGACTTGAAACGGTCGTTGACGTTGCGGGTCGTAAGCGTGGCTCTCCTTTGTTTTGTCATCGCCGCCGCGATCACCTTCGTCGGGACCTATCGCGAGGTTCGCCACGCAAACGAGGCTTTCGCCGACATCGTCGCCAGGCAACTGGAGATGCAGTTGCTTCGCATCGATGCCAACATCGATTTGCGGTCGCGGTTTCCCGACTGGGAGCCGATAACGGCCCGCGCGCAGACGGCGGGTCAGTGCATCGAGTATCTCGAGGCGGACGGCAGCATAGGGCACTCGAGCTGCATGGGTTTCAATGCTGACAGTGCTTATTCGCCAGCGAGGTTCTCGTCCGCGTTCGGCTGGCTCGTCGATAAAGCCGCCGACGTCACCCGGCCGGTTTCCTATCGCGGCAAGGCCTGCGGAAACCTCGCGGTGACGACCGAGAAGGCCGTCGTCCTCGCCGCGATCTGGAAGGATGTTTCCGGGCTTCTCAGCTTCACGGCGCTGCTGATCGGAGCGATCTGCCTCCTGCAATTCGTGGCCATCAGCCGTGCGCTGCGTCCGACGAAGGAGATCCTCACCGGGCTCGACCAATTGGCGCGCGGCGACCTTTCGTGGCGGCTTCCGAGCTTCCGGCTGGTCGAACTGCAACGCATCAGCGAGGTGTTCAACAGGCTGGCTCAGAGCCTCGAGCTGACGACGCGCGAGAAGACCGCACTCGCGGCCAAGCTCGTCGACAATCAGGAGCGGGAGCGCCGCCACCTCGCGCGCGAGCTTCACGACGAGCTCGCCCAGAACCTGAGCGCCATGACGGCGATTGCCGCCTCGATCAAGGCAACGGCGGCAACCGAGTGCGCCGAACTGGTGCCGGAGGCAAACAAGCTCACCCAAGTGTCGATGGCGATCATGAAGTCGCTGCAGACCACCTTGCGCACGCTGCGTCCGCCCGAGATCGACGACCTGGGCCTGGCTGCGAGCCTGTCGGCGCTGGCAACGGAGCACGAGCGCAGGGCCGGCGGGGAGCTGCAGATTTCGGTTGAGATCAACGGCGATCTGGAGGCGCTGCCGCCGACGGCGGCCTCGCACGTCTATCGCATCGTGCAGGAGGGCCTCACCAACATCTCCAAGCATGCGGGCGCGACGCGGGTGCGCTTGGCCCTGGATGTCGGCGCGGACGCCAGCGAGGCTGCGACCCTTCGCGGGCCCAGCCGCCAGGGAGCTTGGCTCGACCTGATGATCGAGGACGATGGCCACGGCCTCAACGGAAGCAAGAGCGGCAACGGATTGGGGCTGATCGGCATGCGCGAGCGCGTGATGGCGCTCGGGGGACAATTGGAGGCGGGCTCCGGCGCGGAGCGGGGCTTCAGGCTGCACACGCGGATCCCGTTTGCGGCCGAGCAAGGAAGCCTGCTGTGACGCGCGAGGTCCGTGTGCTGCTTGTCGATGACCACGCGGTGGTGCGCGAGGGCTATCGGACGCTGCTCGAGAAGCACGAGGGCCTGCAGGTCGTGGGCGAGGCGAGCGACGCCGCCGCTGCCTATCAGCTCTACAAAGAGCTTGAACCGCACGTCGTCGTCATGGACATCACGATGCCGGGCCGCGGCGGCATCGACGCGATCGAGCACATCCGCCGCTGGGATGCGCAGGCGCGCGTTCTCGTCTTCACCATGCACGCGCACGCCGCTTACGCGCTGCAGGCTTTCCGCGCCGGAGCCCGCGGCTACGTTACCAAGAGCAGCCCGCCCGAGCTTCTCGTCAGCGCCGTGCGCGACGTTGCCGCCGGCCGCCTCGCCATCTGTCCGGAGATCAGCGAGCTTCTGGCCCTCAACCAGGTGCGGGAGGAAAAGGCGCGGCTCGAAGATCTGTCGCCGCGCGAGTTCGAGATCTTCCGCATGATCCTCGAGGCGCGATCGACCGACGACATCGCCGCGGCGTTGAACGTCAGCAGCAAGACGGCTGCGAACTACCACTACGCGATCAAGTCGAAGCTGGGCGCGGCGTCCGACATCGAGCTTCTGCATTTCGGCCTGCGGCAAGGCCTCGTTGCGCCCGTGCTCCCGCCTGCGGACGGCTCGCACGGGTCGTAGCCCCCGTGGGCGAGGAAAGTGCGTCCCGGTACCGTTCGGCGCCAGCCCGGGACGCCCCGGCAACACTGGCGGCAAACGTCGGCCGCCAGCGCGCCGGATCGCGAACCTCTCAGAGCTTCAAGACCGGAGCCCCCGGCTCCTCCCGCCGTCTCTTATTGGCCGACAGGCGGCGACTGAGCATCGCCACCGGATTTGCGGAATGTGCGGACCATGTAGTCTGCGGCGCGCTGCCAGGCCGTCTCGTTGTCGCCGCGGAAATCGAACACGCGGGCATATGTCGTCTTCCCGCTCGCGACATTCTTGATCTCGATGTGGAGAGAGCCGACGAGCGTGCTCACCTTATAAATCCAGCCGATCATCACCTGATCCGCGCCGGCCTTGCGTCCGATGTCGAGCTCGCAGCCGTTGCAGTTGGTCAGGAACGTGCCCGGGTTCACGGCGGCTACGGCCTCGGCAACCCGCGCTTGCGGAATGACCTTGTAGAGGTGGGCGCCTTCGATTTTCTCGCCCATGACCCGCGTAAGACCTGCAAGCATCGCGTCATGCGTGTCCGGCGCTCCGACCTCTCCTGACGTGTCGCGGATCTCGAAGGGCAGGATGGCGAGCGTCTGCGGTGTACGCTCGTCAGCGCGGCTGATCGCTATGAAGCTCGAAGCCGCCGCCAGCCCAATGACGAAGAGGGCGACGCCAAATGCGAGCCGCAAGAGCGGCCGTGCCGGCCTAGCGTGGCGAGTGCGCTGTGCATGTTCCAAGTCGATCGTTCCCCTTTGCTTCGGCAACTCTGGTGGGGAACGCTAGGAAAATGCCGAAGGGGGAGATAGGGGTGGAAGCCCATGAAAGGCTGGGCAAATTGCCCGTGAAATCGAAGCTGGTATTTTTCCGGCCTAGCGCGGGCATTTTACCCAAGGCTATGAGGGCAAATCTCCATTTCGGACGCGCACGCGCCGGCTCAGTCTCCCGCCGACCTTTGCGCCGGGACGCGGAGACTCTGCATGTTACGAGCAATCAAGGACGCACGATCCGCCTCGATGGGTATCGCGGCGATGGCGATGATGCTCTCTGCCGGATCTGCGGGCATGCACGCGGCCGAAAGCGGCGCGCAGCCAGCGGCCGCTCCGATCAAGATTGCCGTCTTCGATTTCGAGCTCGAGGATCGCAGCGCCGCCGGCGACACGGGGGCGAGCCCGGTCGAGACCAAATACCTGGCGCAGGCGACGGAAGAAGCAAAGCGCGCGCTCGCCGCATCCGGCCGCTACAGTATCGTGGACACCGCGGGAGCCGATCTGTCGGCGGCGCAAGGGCATGGCCTGCGCAATTGCCGAGGGTGCGATGCCGCCATTGCGGCGAAGCTCGGCGCCGATCACGACATGGTCGGCGTCGTGACCAAAATAAGCATGACGGAATATACGGTGACGGTGCAGATCAGCGACGCCCACAATGGCGCCGTCATCTCGAGCCTCTCCACCGGGCTGCGCATCGGCGCCGACTACTCGTGGGTGCGCGGCGTCACCTGGCTCATGAAGAACCGCGTGCTCGCTTCGCGCGAGCCGAAGTGAGCGACGCGCGTCCGCACGTCACTCCGCTGGGGACTGCGCCCCCGAAGCTCCGCGCCGATAGTCGCGCGGCGACACGCCGAAGGCGCTTTTGAACGCCTTCGAGAAATGCGACGTTCCTTCCTTGGCGAGCAGCGTGTTGGCGTAGCGCAAGCTGATGCCCGCGACCGCCGCCACGTCCTGGCAGGTGAGGTCGCGGCTCGGCAGCGCCTGCTCCACAGCAGACCGGAGACGGATCAGCGTCAGCGCCGACGCCGATCCGAGCTTAACCTGCCCGACCTCGGCGCGCTCGCCGAGTGCCATGGCAACGAGGTCGAGCACCTGATTGGCAACGTGAGTCTCCGCGTCCCCGGACAGCAACGCCGCATGCGCGGGAAGCATCTGCATGTAGCCGGAGGCAAGGCCGCCGATTGCGGAGTCGGCCTCGATGGACAGAAGCCAAGTTCGACCGCGCCAACCTCAAGGGCGCGCGCGTTGCCGGACAGCCGCCGGCACCGGCTCGTCCTGCGCTCAGCTCGATGGCGCGACCTTGAGGGGTGCAGGCTTGGTCGGAGCGATCCTCGAGTTCGCGTCCTTGCGCAATGCCGATATCTCGGGAGCGATCCTTGCCGGGAGCGCACTCGCCGGTGCCGACCTCAGGGGCGCTGACGTGACGGGCACCGACTTCAACGGTGCCGACCTCGACGGCGCGCATCTCGAGCAGCTCGCCGGCCGCGAAGCCGCCGTCAATCTCGACAAGGCGAGAAATCTGCAGCAGGCGTACGTGAAGTAAGGCGCGCGTTGGTGTGATGTGTCGCCCTCCTGCGCTTGCCGGGGCCATCTGCGACGGCTAGGACTGCTCCCATGGGACGGACGGGCATGGGACGGACGGCGGTAGGGCTTATCCTTTCGGCGCTGCTGATGCAGGCGGTTGCGACTGCAGCGCTGGCGCAGGACGCGCCCGCGCAGCCGTCCACGCCGAAGCGACCGGCCGACCGCGATCAGGCGCTGCCGAAGGAGCCGGGGTCTCCCGTGTGGGCGCCGCCGGACCTCGCCACTCCCGGCCCACCTGCCGCCCCCGCGGCGCCGCAGGGCGCTGCGAAGGAGTGCGCAAAGGCGGACTTCGAGGCCGTCGTCGACGACGCGGCCGCCGCGCTGCGCGATCTGAACCTCAAGAACAAGCCGGACTTCCAGGAGAAGCTGCGCCAGCTGAAGGACAAACGCGGCTGGAGCCACGATCAGTTCATGACGGAGGCGGCTCCTTACGTGCGAGACGACAAGATCGCGGTGTTCGACCAGGAGTCCGAGCAGCTCTTGAACGACATCTCGTCGCTGGGGCAGGAGGGCGCCGACGCCAAGACGCCCGACTGCGCGCTGCTGCATGAATTGCGCGCGCGCATGAACGTGCTGGTCGACACGCAACAGGCAAAGTGGACGTACATGTTCGAGAAGCTCAACGCCGCGCTCGCGCAGTAAGATTGCGGCAAAGTCATCGTCATACAATCTTCAACGCTGCCAGCCCCTGCGCTGTGACAACGAGGCCGATGGCAAGAACGATGCCGGCCGACGCGTACGGCGCCCATCGTGAAAACCGGTCGAGCCCGGTCTGACGCGCGGCGAGGGCTTTGGCGCCCCACGCTGCGAGCACGCCGACGGCCACCAGCGTTAGCGCAAGGCCGACGCTGAACGCAGCCACCAAAACGATGCCTAGCGCGTAGGCCTTCTGGTGAAAGCACGCGAGCAAAACCGCAAAGGCGGCAGGACACGGCATCAGTCCGCCACTGAAGCCGAACCAGGCCACGTCAGTGTTGGAGACCGGCCCTTTCGAAAGCTGCCCCTTCAACTCGGCCGCATGCGCCGCGGCGTGGGCATCCTCGTCCATATTTTTGTGTGCGTGGCCGCGCTCCGGCTCATGATGATGGTCATGCCCGTCAGTTTGCGCGTGATGATGCCCCTGCGGATGTGAGTGGTCGTGCGGATGCCCTGCCAAGGGGCCAAGGCGAGAGAGGATGCGCAGCGCAAGGGTGACGATGAGGAGCCCGCCGACGAGCAGCAACCAAGGCTCGGCCTTCTCCAACAGCGCCGTGTCCTGCATCTGCCAAGCCAGGATGGCCAGCGCCCACACGACGATGGTGTGCCCGACCGTTGCCGACAGCGCCAGCAGGACGGCCTGCCCGACCGTTCCATGGATGGCGATGATGAATGCCGCCATCATCGATTTCGCATGACCCGGCTCCAGCGCGTGCAGAGCGCCGAGAACGATTGCGACCGGGAGCAGGAGCCAGGCGTTGGCCGCCCCGGACTGGATGATCGCGGCAATGTCGGGCATCCAACCTCACAGATATTTTGCGAGCGCCTTGAACTCGCGCAAGGCGGCACGTGCCGTCTTCTCGCCGCCGGCAACGCCCTCGTCGAGGCAATGCGCCATGTGATCGTGGATCAGCTCGCACTTGGCATTGCCGATGGCGTTCTCGATGGCGTGCAGCTGCTGGGCCAGCTCGAGACACGGCCGCTTGGCCTCAATCATACCAATTATCGAGCGCAGATGGCCTTCGGCGCGCTTGAGGCGCAGAACGATATCAGGATGACTGGAATGCTTCATGCTTGTATCCTACCCCCCAGGATAGCACGGATGCAATCGGAATGCAGTGGCTGATCGAGCTGCAGCGCTGGCTCTATGGCGGCATGGCGGCGGGCATGAAGTCCGCCGAGGATGTGACTCTGCTTCCGGCGCTGCTAGGTTCCGCCGTGCTCTTCGGCGCATTGCATGCGCTGATGCCGGGGCACGGCAAGAGTGTGCTCGTGTCCTACCACCTAGGGCGCAAGGGACGGGCGTGGGACGGTCTTCTCACCGGGATGGTGCTGGCCCTCACCCACGTCGGGTCGGCTGTCCTATTCATTATGGTAGGGGTCGCCGTCATCAGCCGCTCGCTCGCCGCCGGCGGCCGGGCTCCCGCCTTCGAGAAGGCGAGCGCGATCCTTATCTTCGGCACCGGTATCTTCTTGCTGTGGCGTTCATTGCGCCCACACCAGCATGAATACGCCGGCGACGGTCGGATGCTCGCATTCGTGACCGGCCTGGTTCCCTGCCCCTTGACCACGTTCATTCTGACATATGCCCTTGCCAAGCATCAGCTCGCCGTCGGCTTTGCTGCCGTGGGGGCGATGACAATCGGAGTGATCGCGACGCTCGCGAGTTTTGCCATCGCCGCGGTGTTTGCGCGCGGCCAAGTTATGAATGTTATGGCCCGAACCGAGGGGTTGAGACTTCGCGTCGGTCAGGCAGCAGAGCTGGCCGGGGCGTGCGCGATCATCATCCTGGGCTTGCTGATGCTCGCACGTTGACTGCGCGCGCGCATGAACGTGCTGGTCGACACGCAACAGGCAAAGTGGACGTACATGTTCGAGAAGCTCAGCGTGCGCTCGCGCAGTAGTCCCCTGTCGCTTGACAGCATGTGGCGCGAGGTATTGGCTGACTGTTTCGGGGACTGACGCGATCTCCCCGGTTCTCTAAGGCATCTTGCCCAAGCATCGCGCCTCATCCGTTTTTTGCGGAGGGCGCAGCTTATTGTCTCACTCTTCAATAGCACCAGAGCACCTCGCTCTTCACATCGGCACGCAGCGGGCGCCCGCTATCGTCGATGTTCGGGCCGACGACGAATTTGCTGCTGACCCGTTCCTGATCCCGGGTTCGGTCCGGCGCGACGCGAGCCGCGTCGAGACGTGGGCTCCGGTGCTTGTCGGAAAATCCGTCGTCGTTGCCTGTCTTGATGGGAACGAGAGTAGCCAGGGCGTCGCTGCATGGCTCCGGTATCAAGGGATACATGCGCGAGCTCTCGAAGGAGGGTTCACTGGTTGGCGCGCGCGCGGCGCCTTGCTTACCCGTGCCGCAGCGAGTCCGCCGCCGGATTCGAGCGGACGTACGATCTGGGTGACGCGAGAGCGGCCCAAGATCGATCGCATTGCCTGCCCGTGGCTCATCCGCCGGTTCGTCGATCCCGATGCCGTCTTCCTGTTCGCCGAAGCTCAACGAGTTTCCGGGATCGCCGATCGCTTTAAGGCCACGCCGTTCGATATCGAAGGCGTGTTCTGGAGCCATCGCGGCGACACATGCACGTTCGACACCATGCTGACCGAGTTCGCACTGAAGAGCGAAGCTCTCGACCGGCTTGCCACCATCGTGCGCGGGGCGGATACAGCCAGGCTCGAACTTTCGCCGGAGGCGGCCGGTTTCCTTGCTTTCTCGCTCGGTCTTTCGCGGCTTTTCGACGACGACTTGGAGCAGCTCCAGGTCGGGCTGACGTTCTACGACGCGGTCTATTTGTGGTGCCGCGACGCGAGCGCAGAGACGCACAACTGGCCGAGCAAGACAGCGAAGGGCTCGATCCCCGGCACCTAAAGGAGAAACCTATGGCGATGTTCATTATGAAGCCGCTCAGCTGCGACCCGCAGCGCATCAAGGGCATGTCGGAGAAGCTCATCGTCAGCCATTACGAGAATAACTACGGCGGTGCAGTAAAGCGCTTGAACCTGATCGACGAGCAACTCGCCGACGTCAACTTCGCGGCCGCACCCGGCTTTCTCATTAATGGCCTCAAGCGCGAGCAGCTTGTCGCAATGAATTCGATGATCCTGCACGAACTGTTCTTCGACGGCCTTGGCGACGAGAGCGGGCCTGGCGAGAACCTTGAGGCGGCTATTGCGCGCGACTTCGGTTCATTCGAGCGTTGGCGTACCGAGTTCGTAGCAATGGGAAAAGCGTTGGCCGGCGGCTCAGGTTGGGTGCTGCTCATGTGGTCACCGCGCGATGGCAAGCTGGTCAACCAGTGGGCGGCCGACCATTGCCATACTCTTGCGGGCGGTCATCCGATCGTTGCGCTCGATATGTACGAGCATTCCTACCACATCGACTATGGGGCCAAGGCGGCGACGTACGTCGACACGTTCATGGCTGCGATCCACTGGGCCAACGCAGACCAGTTATTCGCCGGGTTGGGGGCGGACCGCTGAGTGGAAAGCAGCAAGCAATCCGCCGGCATCCTGGGCGCTGAACATTGGAGGCGAGCTGATGGCGGACAAAATTAATCTCTCGATATTTGCGACCGCAGCGCTGGGAGCCCTCAACTGGTCGATCAATGCAGCGGAGACCTACCGCAAGCTGTCGGAGAGCGAAATCAGAGCAAAGCTCACGGGCATGGAAATCAGCGATCCGCATTTTTCCGAACAATACACGCGCGACGGCACCGTGAGGATCGTCACGATGGGACGCCGAATAATCGGCAAATGGCATGTCAAAGACGGGAAGCTGTGCATCGAGGCGCCCAAGCCCGAGGACAGCCGCTGCAAAGAGGTTTGGCATTCCGGCGATAAGTACCAGTTTCTCGTGGAGGGGGACCCGGTTCCCTACGATGTCGTTCTGCAGAAGCAGCAGCAGCGCGGGTGGTGAGCGGATCACCGCGACCCACAAGCGGATCACGGCTGTACCAATTGATGGAGCCCGAGATGAAAGAACTGCTCCCCATAATAGCGGTGGTGCTTGGCTATTCGTTGTCCGGGCCCGCCTTCGCCGTTGCGATGGATACCGCGGTCATCGAACAGGCGACAGGCCTGAAAGGCGCCTTCAGCAAGGAGGAAAACGTCTTCAAAGTCTCAAAGCCGAGGAGCGACATAAAAATTGCCGTCGACGCCTGGACCATGCCGCCGTTCATGGGTCTGACTTCATGGGCCGCTTTCACCCCGGCGCACGACGGACAGACAATGATGATGGGCGATACGGTGCTTTTGGAAGACGAGGTGAACCCCGCCATGAGCGCGGCGCTCGACAGCGGCCTCGAGGTGACAGCGCTGCACAACCATTTCTTCTTTGATCAGCCGAAGGTCTATTTCATGCACATATCCGGCATGGGCGACCCCGGTAAGCTCGCCGGCGCGGTCAAGAAGGTCTACGACAGGATCGCCGAGGTGCGGGCCGCTCAGCCGCTGCCGCAAGAGGCCTTCTCCGGCGGAAAGATTGCTGCGAGCAATGCCATCTCGCCTGAGCCGCTCGAGAAAATCCTCGCGACCAAGGGCCAAGCAAAAGACGGGATGCTCAAGTTCGTCATCGGCCGGTCAGCGACCATGCACGGAACGGCGGTGGGTAAAGAGATGGGCGTCAACACTTGGGCAGCGTTTGCCGGCAGCGACGATGAGGCGGTCGTCGACGGCGATTTCGCCATGACCGAGCCCGAGCTGCAGCCCGTACTCAAAGCCATGCGTCGTGAAGGCATCAACATCGTCGCCATCCACCAGCACATGACCGGGGAGGAGCCGCGCATCCTGTTCCTGCACTACTGGGCCAAGGGCAAGGCCGCCGACTTGGCGCGATCGCTCAAGCTGGCTCTCGACGCTCAGGCTGTGCCGGCGCATTAGGCGCGCGCTACTTGCGTACCCAGCCGTTGGGGCCGAGGTGCTCCTGCGGCTGGAAGCGCATCTTGTAGCTCATTTTGCGCGAGCCGGTGATCCAGTAGCCGAGGTAGAGGTAGGGCAGGCCGAGCTGGCGCGCGTACGCGATGTGCTCGAGGATCATGTGGGTGCCGAGGCTCGCCGGCTCCGCCTCCGGGTCATAGAAGCTGTAGACCATGGAGATGCCGTCGGAGAGCAGGTCGCACAGCGCGGCCGCCGCCAGCGGCCATTTCTCCGGCTTCGTCTGCAGCGGGTTCTCGGGCTTCACCCGGTACTCGGTGACGAAGGTATTGATGACGCTGTCCTCGACCATCATCGCGTAGTCGAGCACGGTCATGTCGGCCATGCCACCGTCGCCGTGGCGGGCGTCGATGTAACGGCGGGAGCTGTCTCTTTTACACATCTC
>CAXMLT010000208.1:0-4680 GCA_964194245.1 uncultured Hyphomicrobium sp. | reverse complement strand
CAACTATACTAGCCTCAAGCCGTGAGGGGCGAACGAAGGGGGTCACTCGATGGTCAAGTTCGTCGATCTTTGGCGCGGGCATCCGATCAACGAGTCCGTCACCACGCCCTGCATCGCGCCCCACGACCTGACGAACCTCGAGGGCGAGCACGTCCCGCTCGGGTTCCCGGTGTTCCACAACCAGTGTGCCATCCGCATGGGCGTCGCGCTCCGCCGCGCGGGCGTGCAGGAGCGGCAGCTCGGAGGGTGCTCGACCTGCTCGGTGCACCCCAGCTCCGACATGCACTTCATCAACGCGAGCCAGCTTGCCAACTCGCTCGCGCACGCCAGCATCCCGGGCCTCGGCACGGTCGAGAAGATCACCGGCACCGAGCCCGCGCACTATTACCCGAAGCTGTTCGGGCGCACCGGCGTCGTCTACTTCCAGGACTATTGGAAGCGCACGACCGACAGCGGGCGGGCGACGGGCGACCACATCGACGTGTGGAACGGCTACCGCTCCTCGGCGAAGTGGCTGCTCGAATGGTTCTCCTGGCTCGGCTATTATTCGAACTATGCGAATGCGGGCGAGATCTGGTTCTGGGAAGTGAAGTGAGCGGCTCTGCCGCCACTGCGCGCGAGGAGGTGGGATGCGCTACGTCGTTGCCATGGTCTTTGCCATCATCGTTGCCGGCCTCGCCGCCGTCTTCTTGAGCTCGCCCGTCGCCGACTGGGTCGTCTCGCACCAGCGCTTCGATAGCTCGGACGACGCCGAGAACCTGCACATGCTGACCTTCATCGGCACCAACGTCGCGGCCCTCCTGGTAGGCTGGCTAATCGGCTGGGCAATTGCCGGCGGCCGACAGACGGCCTGATCCGCTTTACGGCCGACCCGCCCTTTACGCGCCCCTTGGCACAGCGTAGGCCATGCGCATGAGCGCTCCCGTCGAGACGATCGAGGTCAAAAGCAGCGAGGCCGGCGTCCGCCTCGACCGCTGGTTCAAGCTGCATTTCCCCGAAGTCGGCTACGCCTACCTGCAGAAGCTCCTGCGCACAGGCCAGATCCGGGTCGACAGCCGCCGCGTCGAGGCCAATGCGCGACTGGAGGCCGGTGCGCAGATCCGCGTGCCGAAGATCGTGCGCGAGGAGAAGAAGAAAGCTGCGCCCACGGTGAAGCCACCGCTAGGGCTTTCGAAGGCCGACCGCACGCGCGTCGAGCACATGATCATCTACGAGGACGAGCACGTCCTCGTCCTCAACAAGCCGTTCGGGCTCGCGGTGCAAGGCGGCACGGGAACGAAGCGCCACGTCGACGGCTTGCTCGCCGGCATGGCCGACCGTTTCGGAGATCGGCCCCGCCTCGTGCACCGGCTCGACCGCGACACGACGGGCGTACTGCTCGTGGCCAAGCACCGCGACGCCGCGGCCAAGCTCGGCCGCGTGTTCCAGACGCGCGCGGCCGCCAAGACCTATTGGGCTCTCGTCAAGGGCGTGCCGAAGCCCCACCAGGGCAAGATCGAGGCGCCGCTGGTCAAAGCTGCCGGCCCCGACGGCGACCGCGTGCGCAAGGCGCTGCCGGGCGAGCAGGAGGAGGCCATGCATGCGACCACCCACTATTCGGTGGTCGACCGCGTGGCAAACAAAGCCGCCTGGGTATCGCTGAAGCCGGTCACCGGGCGCCAGCACCAGCTGCGCGCCCACATGGCGCTCATCGGCAACCCCATCGTCGGCGACAACAAGTACGGCGGCGATAAGAGCCTGCTCGAGGAGCAAATCGAGGACAAGCTGCACTTGCACGCGCGCCGGCTCGTTCTGAAGCACCCATATACGAGCGGTAAGATCGACGTGACGGCGCCGCTGCCCGAGCACATGAAGAAGACCTGGGAGCTTTTGGGGCTCGACGCGGAGCGCTACGAGAAGGACGAATGAAGAAGCTCGTCATCCTCGATTGCGACGGCACGCTCGTCGACAGCCAGAACGGCATCTGCGAGGCGATGCAGCATGCCTTCTCGGGGCTGGGGCTGCCGGTGCCCTCGCGCGGCGCGACGCTCGCCATCGTGGGGCTGTCGCTCCCCGAGGCCTTCGCCATGCTCGCCCCCGATTGCCCGCCGACCGTGCGCGGCAAGCTGTCGGAGCGCTATAAGTCCGCCTTCCTCGAGCTGAAGCGCGATCCGGCCCACCACGAGCCGCTGTTTGAAGGCGTCGGCACGGCCATCGAGGCGCTGAGCGGACGCGAAGACGTGATCCTCGGCATTGCGACCGGCAAGTCGCGCCGCGGGGTGGACCGGCTGTTCAAGCGCGAGGGGTGGGAGAAGCATTTCCTCACCGTGCAGACCGCCGACGACCATCCTTCGAAGCCGCACCCGGCGATGATCCTCGCCGCCATGGAGGAAGCGAGTGTCGGTCCCGAGCGCACGGTCATGGTGGGCGACACGACCTTCGACGTGGAGATGGCGCTGGCGGCAGGCTCGGGTGCGCTCGGCGTGGCCTGGGGCTATCACCCGGTGGCAGAGCTGCGGGAAGCGGGCGCGCACGGCGTCATCGAGGCCTGCAAGCATCTGCCCGACGACATCGACGCCTATTTCTCGCGCCTGGAGCAGGCCGCGTGACGTCAAACGGCAGCAAAGACGACGGGCCTGCGAAGGTTCCCGGCAAGCCGGCGGCGGTTCCGCTTCCGAAACGGTTCTACGAGGATGTGACGGTTGGACCTGCCGGTAGTGGCTTCGCCATCCTGCTCGACGGCAAGCCCGTGCGCACGCCAAAGAAACTCCCTCTGGTGGTGCCGACGCGCGGCCTCGCGGAGGCGATCGCCGAGGAATGGGCCGCCCAGAAGGAGCGCGTCGATCCCTCCGGCATGCCGCTGTCGAAGCTCGCCATCACCGCGATTGACGGCGTGTCGAGCCACATGGCCGATGTCGCCGCCGAGATTGTCCAGTTCGCCGGCAGCGATCTCCTGTGCTACCGCGCCGAGGCGCCCGAGGCGCTGGCCGTGCTGCAGGCGGCCGCGTGGGATCCGATCCTCCGCTGGGCCGACCACGAGCTTGGGGCACGCTTTGCGACCGCCAGGGGAGTGATGCCCCGCTGGCAGCGCCCCGAGGCGCTCGAGCGCGTCGCCGCGGCGGTGGCTCGCTTCGATTCCATGGAGCTGACGGCCCTGCACGTCATGACAACGCTGACCGGCTCAGCCATCCTTGCGCTCGCGCTCGCCGCAGGCAAACTCTCGGCGGATGAAGCGTGGACGGCCGCCCACGTGGACGAGGACTGGCAGATCAGCAATTGGGGCATCGACGTCGAGGCGGCGGAGCGGCGGGCCCGGCGCTGGACGGAGATGCTGGCGGCGAGCCGGTTCCTGAAGCTGCTGCGCGCCGGCTGAGGCGCACCGGAGCTGCTGTTCCCCAGGGCACAGCCATTCGGCGGTAGACTGCGCCAGGATCGGTGCCCGGCCTTGAACCGCCGCGCAACCATGGAGCTGCCCATGCAACCCCTCGATACCTACAACCTGGTCCTCAACTACATCATTCTCATCATGATGCCGCTGATCATCTGGGCGAACCTGCGCATGAACCCCAATGCCAGCCCTGTCAGCGCCTACCTGTGGAACCAGCACCCGAATTTCATGCGGATCTCGCTCGTCGTCATCGGGCTGCTGGTCGTCTTTTCTGCCGTGAGCCTGCTCGGGCACTATGGGGTCCTGTCGGGTGACACCGTCGACGCCGCCAACATCGCGATCGCCATCCCCTTCCTTGTTCTGGCGATCGTTGAGATCGTGCTGGGGGTGAGGTTGACGCACAAGTTCCTGCGCGGCCGCAAGGCAAAGGAGAGCAAAATTTAAGCATCTTGCGGGCTGGCCAACATCCCTCCTGCTACGCATCTTCTGGGCGCGAAAAAGTTCGCCTAAGATGGTTTCGTTGGCAGCGAGGTCTCGAGATGCATTGGCTCAGACGGGGCATCCCCGCGGTCGTTCTATTGGTGGCATTCTCGGGCGCCGCTGAAGCGCGCGACTACTACGGCGCCATTGCCTATTCGAAGACCACGCGGGCGCAGGGCTACGTCTACGACGAAGGGTCTCAGGAGGACGCCGAGTCCGCCGCGCTCATCTCCTGCAGCGATCTGGCGCCCGACTGCGAGCCAATGACCTGGTTCCGCAATGCGTGCGGGGCGCTGGCAGTGTCCTCCGAAGGGGCATGGGGCAGCGCCTGGGGCGAGGACGAGGCGACGGCGGAAAAGAAGGCCACCGAGAATTGCGCGGAGTACGCCAAGGACTGTCAGATCGTGCGCTGGGTCTGCACGACGCGGTGATCACACGCTTCCCCCGCAAGCTTGGAGTTGTTGGCGCTTGCGCGGGCCTGGGTGCATGCTATGAGCCCTCAGCTAACGCGCCAGCCGGGCGCCCCTCAAGGGAGCGGTCATGAAAGAAATCATCGAAGAGCTGGAGAAGCGCCGGGCGAATGCCCGCCTCGGCGGCGGGCAGACCCGCATCGATGCGCAGCACACTCGCGGCAAGCTCACGGCGCGCGAGCGCATCGAGCTGCTGATGGACGAGAACTCCTTCGAGGAGTTCGACATGTACATCGAGCACCGCTGCAGCGACTTCGGCATGGAGAAGACCAAGATCCCCGGCGACGGCGTGGTGACCGGCTGGGGCACCATCAACGGGCGCGTGGTCTACGTGTTCGCCAAGGACTTCACGGTGTTCGGCGG
>CAXMLT010000207.1:0-4654 GCA_964194245.1 uncultured Hyphomicrobium sp. | reverse complement strand
ATTCCTACCAACTCCGCGACGGCACCGGCTCGAACACTCAAACAGTCCGGCAAGTCCGAGACATGTTTGCAAATTTGGCTGACTACATCAGTGCGAACGTCGCGTGGCGCCGTGCCGACGGGAGCGACACGCCTCCAATTGCGATGCCAGGGCAACCGAAACAAAGGTTGATCTCGTGAAGATAAAGGCCCTCCGCGAAATCCTCCGCGATGCCAATGCGGCCTCCCAGGACACGCACGCGCTCGAGGCGTTGCTCGCGCAGGTAGACGAAGCGGATATCTCGGAGTTGGTTTCGGCTATAGCGCCTGCTGTAGCGAAGGTCGCGACCGCCATTGCTAAGAGGCGCAGGGCCGCTGAAGAATCCGAGGCGGTCATCACCCAATTTGTTACCGAACTCCAGCATGCAAAACTGGACAACGCCGCATTCAAAGCGGTGGTGGACCGGATGAAGAAGACCAAGGCCATCAAGCTTGGAGATGCTACGGAGATCGCTAACCGGTTTCTAGCCGACAACCAGACATTCAAGTCGAAGCCTGAAGCAGCAAAAACCATTTTGAAGCGTCAGATAAGTGACAAGCGAGCCTCTGAGCGACGGGCAGGCGTCTCCGGTCTGTTTTGAGTAACGCCCGCTTCATGACCCATCCCGTCGGCTTCAGGTGGTCTGACGGCAGAAATCGGATGAGCTCTGACACAGCGGCGTCGCTACCTCTGTCCAGCACTCGTGTACACAAGCAGACATTTGGTCGAGTTAATTTCACAGTTGTTGCCCCGCATCCATGAAGTCCGCAGATGTGTGAAAAGCCGTGGATGCGATCACGCACGGGCCGGACGCGCCCGGATCCGACATCGACGCTCTCCCTTATTGTTCCTCTTGGGGGGCAGCGCATAATGCGTTCGGGGTTGCAGAGGGTCGCGATCCACGCCAATGAAAATTGGGACAGTCAGACTCGACATCGAGGGATACAGGACGGACCCTACGAGCCGTCGATGGGAACTCCCGCCGTGGGGCCACCCGATCTCGCAAGGTGTCTTCCCGCTCTTCGCTACGGCGAACGGCAGGCTTTTTCCGGTAGCCACGGCCTTTGTGATCGGGCGAAACATTCCGTACATGATGACGGCGGAGCATAATATCAGGGAGGTCTTCAAGCACGAGCCCAGACTTGCGCATTTGCAAACGGCTGCGGAGCTTCCCGCGCTCGTTGACTTAAAACATGCTGGTCTGACGGTTCTACATCACCGACGGACGCCTGACGGCAAGATCGAATTTCGTCTTTGGCCGCTTGAATCAGTGGACGGAGCACCGCCGACTGACATTGTGTTCGGCACACCCCGGCTGCAGCAGCGAATTCCCGTTCTTACACTTCCGATCAGCCTAGACGTTCCGGCGATCGAGGAACGCGTATTGAGCGTTGGCTACGCAGGTTTCCGCTGCCCGGATGATGGAATCCCTCTCGACGCAGTAAAGAGTGGAGCTTTCAACTGGGAGCAGGACTACTCTCACAGGCTGATGGTTGTTGAGGGCACGGTAAAACGCATTTTCACGCAGAGCTTTGCCAACTCTTATCTCGGCAGCGCATGCTTCATGTTTGATGAGGAGATTGAGCACGCGCAAAGCGGCGGCCCGGTGCTGTCGCTAGCGGGGATAGTGCGCGGTATCAATTCGGCAGGGGCAACCAGCTTTTTCCCCCATCCTGCGTCGCTAGCATCGCTCCTTTACCCGGTCGCGTTTGCCAAGCTTCGCGCGACTCTGCGGTTGGGAATAGTAACGTTCGGCCTTCGCTCTAATCTGATGAAGCTGATCGCACGAGCCGCCATACTCACTGACGGGAGTGAAGCGAGGCTCGGTATCTTTGAAGACGATGCGACTGGAAATATGGTTGCTGCGCCGAAGTTTGACCCGGCGGCCGGAGCATTTACGCACGACGACTTTCGTGCATACCAAGATGGAAGACCAGCCTCCACTACCAGTAACCCGAAGTTCCGGTTTCGGAATCAATAGTCACGCCCTCCGGGAGGAGAGTTCGTTACCGTGGGACCGAGGCGCTGCGCGTTCGGCCCGGCGGAGTCGGACGCGCGCCGGTCAGGCATCAACCAACATGAGCTTGTATTGATCACGCGCCCTGACAGCGCGTTTTAACTCGATGCCCTCGCCGGACTCTCTGATGATTTCGCGGATGGTGGCAACGGTTGAGTCCGGCGCGAGGCACCCTACGATCACAGCCACAACGCATCCGGCAGGCATAGCGACAATGTGGTCCGTGGCGATGAGCGTGTCCGGAGCGATGACCGCCTTCGAGTCCTCTGCGATGAGACGGAACTCGCGTTCATAGTTCCATGCAGCCGACTTTATCAGCAGCGCCCCGAGCGCATCGTCCCCTGCAGAGGCGAGATCGTAGAGCGGATAGGTCGTGCGGTAGAAAACTTGGAGCGCGCCGCTGAAGACTTCGTTGCGCGTCGAGAACACAATGACGATGCCGCTGTGTTTGGCCGCGTAGTGCGCCCACATGAGCTCGCTATCGCCCACGCCTCCGAGACAGTAGATGCGATAGCGCTCCTGTACACCCAGTTCGATAGCCGAAGAGGCCCCTGCGATTTTTGCTCTCAATAGAGCCGGATCGGACCGGTAAACTTCCGCCCTGCGCAGTAGCTCGTCCTCGGGAAGGGCCGGGCCGTGCTTCTTCGTAATTTCGACGTACCAATCAACGTACCGTTTCACGCCCCCTTCCGTGTCCAGCACAGTAACGTCGAACCACGGCCTGCAATCCCAGGGATCGTTGAAGGCGGCGGGGTTCGAGAAATAAAGCGAGCGGTCGCAGAGGATTTTGCGCAGCCGCGCCGGATCGAAGGGCTGGTAGCGAAAAAGGCAGGGTATGCGCGCTTCATGGGCCGTAACCAGGCGGAACTCACTCTCTTCCTGTCCGCTCATTGGGGAAGGCGGGATGGAGGCCGTGCCGCAAGTGTGGCGGCGAACGCGAGTCGCCACCGCGCGCGCAATGCAAGCGATATGAGTCGTGAAACCCGCCATCACACCGCTCCGGGCACAGCAGCCAGCTTCGCCAGGTAGACCTCGCGAATCCGCTCCAGATCGGCGGACGTAAGCTCCGCAGAGATGGCCGGCACGCGGATTTCCGCCTGCAGCACCTTATGGGAGTACACCGAGACAATAATCTCGGCCCCGACATGCCGCATGATAAAGCCCAGCATGAGCTGTACGCGCGTATCGCGCGCATAAAGGAATCCCGTTTCAAAGCTGAGAAACCCCTGACTCATGTCCGCATGGGCGATGGGTCCGCCGAGCCTGCTTACTACCCCGCCAAGCTCACCGAGCATGCGGTCACAGAGCCGGTCTATCTGGCTGCTAATTGCGCGCAGCTTATCCATCATGGCCTTTCCCTGCGCGACCGCCGGACTTTTCGCGTGTTCGAGTATCTTGCTCTGGAGAGTGTGCGCCTTTGCGCCAGCTCCTTGCGGCTCTAGACAGGCCAGAAGCGCCTCGGCCAAGGCTTCGGCAGATTGAAAGCGCCGGTCGAGGTCGTGCTGGAATCCCTGATCGAAAATCCGCATCAAGCGCTCCAAGTGCGGAATACCCGCTTCCTGCAGGCTGGCGGCAACATCGCCGCGTTGATGCGGGAAGCGGCTCTGCTCATCAAGGAGCACGCGGGGGTTGGTTCTTGTCAGAAGGAAGAAGAGAATGCCGACCGCTAGTGTTAGGTCCGTCCGAGGATCGTCCCTGTTCGCGCTCTCGGGGCGGAACTCCGGGACCCGGAGAAACCTGTTGCCGATCTCTTGCCCGGCCGATGTTTCAAATCCATCCTGTTCGTTGACGTTCGAGGCCAGCCCGAAATCCACCAGATAGAGCTTGCCGTCATCGCCCAGGATGCAGTTCTCCGGTTTGATATCGCGATGCCGGATACCGGCCTCCCTGCAGGCACGCAGGATTTCGCAAAGGTCGACGGTCCACCGGATCGCCTGTTCGGGCGAGTATGAGCCGACGGCAAGCTCCCGCAGAGTCTTGCCGGGCACATAAGTGGAGACGGCATACAGGTTGAATTCGCGGTCTTCATAGTGGCGCGCGTTCGTCTCGATCAGCCGGGGCACGCCTTCGATGGCAAGGCTCTCCAGCGCAGCGGCCTCGCGATAAAAACGCTGACGCCGTTCGGTAATGTGCTGGTCGGTGAGGATTTTGATGAAACCCTGCTCCACGCTCCCATCGCGCCTGCGTCCAATCTTTGACGTCGCCTGCCCGCCCGAGGGACCGGCTTTCAGCTCTTCCCACAGCTCTTCCCAAGACCGTGCATCGGAATGGACAGTCATGCATCACCTGCCGTTCTCGGCGCCACAACCGCGACCGGATTTCCCTCAACTGCCGACATTCTTGACTGGCTGATCGGTGTCGTATGCACCGGACCGGTGAATGACCGCTTTTGTATAAGAGCGCTCATGGGGATGTCGCGAAGAAGGTCTCCGCCCAACTTCCGCTTATGGGATCTAGCGGCCGTCGATTTCGCCCTTGCCTACGCTCTCGGGGCCCGGTCGTCTTCGGTAGCTTCCGTGTAGGTG
This sequence comes from uncultured Hyphomicrobium sp., assembly GCA_964194245.1. GTDB lineage: Bacteria > Pseudomonadota > Alphaproteobacteria > Rhizobiales > Hyphomicrobiaceae > Hyphomicrobium_A. Next base: position 94 of record CAXMLT010000207.1, on the reverse strand, counting down.
CGAGCACTCAATCGAGGGTCCGGCGGAAGCGGCGCACGGCGAGCGTCATGGCGAACAGCATGAGACCCAGCAGCGCCAGCGCGTCACGATGAAG
>CAXMLT010000206.1:0-2581 GCA_964194245.1 uncultured Hyphomicrobium sp. | reverse complement strand
GTATTAGGGCGTGTATGTTCGATCGTGACGGGCGGCGTCATGTCAATTAGACCATGTGCTCGAAAGACGAAGAGCGATGCTAGCCAAGATCCTCGACGCCAAGGCCCCTGCCGGCGCGCCAGCGTTCAAGGCCTGGTTGAAGCACGTGGCCGATCAGGTGGCCGAAGCCGCATCGGAAGGCGGGATGCTAGGCTTCGGAGGCGTCAAAGTGAGTGACGCCGAGAAGGGAACGCTTGCTGAGGTGGGCAGGGCGCTGAACGTGACGTAGGTCGATCCGAGAACAACAAACTGCCCTCGCGGGTAGAGCGACAAATGTCCTTTGCATCGATAGTCCAATTCTTCCAGATGGAGTCCATAATGAAATACCTTGTCGTCGTTGTTTGCCTTTGCGCATTTGGCGGAAGCGCACTGGCCGATGCGTCATGCACTGCGAGAGCCTCCGAAAAGAAGCTTGCCGGCGCCGCTTTGACGAGTTTCATGAAGAAGTGTGAGGAGGATGCGGCTGCAGCGTGCGATGCCGACAGCAAGTCTAAGAATCTCTCAGGGGCCGCTCTCGATAGCCATATGAAGAAATGTATCGCGGATGCTGTTGGGAAAAAGTGACTTGGAAGATCCGAGCTTATCAGCTGCACGTCCGCTTCACCCCACTTGGCCGACTTGTGCTGAGGCCAGTTTCAACGTCTGGGATGGGCCAGGAGCTGCCCTCCTTCGCATTCACTTAGAACGGCAGGATTTACCTGCCGCCTTGCCTCGGCATCAGTTGACAAGCTCGATCTCGCTAGGGCGCCAACTCGTGTCGAAGAATGACTCTAGCGGGTTATAGAGGCGCAGGATCGTGTTCCAGCGTTTGCCCGGCATGGTCTGGATCCAGTTGCCGTCGCTGACCCCTGCCGGTTTGCCCCGGGACGTGCTGAGCCCGAAGGAATGCGCCGGTCCACGCTGCTTGAACTCAGCGGCATGGAGCTTCACGAAGTCGCGCATGTTCGTCGGTGCTTCGGCGGTGAGCTTGCACATGGTGTCCGTCATGCGATCGTAACGCCCCTGCCTAGTCAACTCGGCCATGGCCGAGAGATGCCTGACGAGGTGCTCAGAAAACCCCGCCTGCCGAAGGCTTTCGCTCCACGCCGGGAGTGGGACGTCGCGATATCGGATGGGCCTGCCGAGCGCCTCGGAGAAGACGCGCGCATAGTGGTCCAAGTCGACCGATTCCGGCCCGGTCAGATCGTAGATTTGTCCGATATGCGGCGCGGGGTCGTCGAGGATCACCGCTACCGCACGCGCCACGTCGACCGCAGAGATCGGCGAGGTCTTGCCGCCGCCCAACGGCAGCGCCAACTCGTCGGAGGCCCGCACGCCGGGGGCGGCGAGTTGAAGAAAGAAGCCCTCGAGGAAGACTGTCGGCCGCACCGTGACGACCGGCAGTCCCGACCAGGACAGAGCCTGCTCCGCCAGCCAGTGCAGCTTGTGCTGCGGGCTGTCGGTGGTCTCGGTGATGCTCATCTGCGTGACCGTCATCTGCGACATGTTCACGAAAGCCTCGACGCCGTGGTGGCGCGCCACTGCCGCGGTGTTGATGGTGGCTTCCAGGTAGGCCGGCGAGACAGACATTCCGAAATAGATGCGCCCGCACCCTTCGATGGCGCGGTGCATCGAGGCGAGGTCCGTCAGGTCGCCCTCTACGACCTCTGCGCCGAGCCGCCGTAGGGCTTCGGCGCGCTCGTCCTCACGCCGAACCAAGGCGCGCACCTTGTGCCCCCTTGCGAGCAGGAATTCGGTGAGGTTGCGGCCGATGCCGCCCACAGCGCCGGCTGCTCCGGTCACGAGGATCGGGTTGTCGTGTTTATGTTTCGTCGTCATGTCGCTGACCTTGGGTTACTTCAAAAGAGGCGCGGTGTCCGCATAGGGTCAAAGGCAGACACGCCGTCCGTGAACGAGGCGCTTCCGCTTCAGCCCCTGAGCAGACGAATACTGGGGAGAGTCTCAACGTCTGCGATGGGGCAAGAGCGGACTTGCCGAGTTCAAATGGGCTGGGGGGACGATTGTACAGCAGGGTACATCAGCCACCGGCTAGCCGCCTTCGGATCGATAGCTGACCGACAGCACCCGGCGCCGGTGCCAATCCGCCGCCACTCCCGCTGGAGCTCGGCGAGATGGTGCGGCTGACACGGGAAATCTGCGGGTGACGCAATCGGTGGCGACGCGTAGAGCCCAAAAGCTGACGGATTTAGTTCACGCTCGCTAGAGGCACAAGTTCCGTCGGCCTCCACGTGCCCTTTGTCGTACTTCTTGCTGGCAATCCGTTCTAAGCTCTTCCGATAAAGCTTGAACGTGAGGAAGTGGCGTTCGCGGTCGAAAGTGTCGATCTCGATGTTCTCCGATGCGGGAATCGAGACAAAAACGGCGACTGTCTTACTGCCGTCCTTCATTGCGAAGCGCACGGCTCTCAGTTGGGCTCTGCGATGGCGGCCTGAGCAGTTGGGATTAGCGGATGGCTACACCTATTGTGTCACTAGCAGCTCCGCCACGTCATGTTTCTGAAACGGTCCCGTATTGGAGCTAAGAGCTGTCTCTTATACACATC
>CAXMLT010000205.1:0-3255 GCA_964194245.1 uncultured Hyphomicrobium sp. | reverse complement strand
TGTCTGCATATATCGCGTACCTTCGAGTTTCGACTAAGAAGCAGGGCCAGTCGGGTCTGGGACTCGAAGCGCAAAGAGAGGCCGTTCAGCGGTTTATTACGAGCGCTGATGCAATCGTGGCGGAATACGTGGAGGTCGAGTCGGGAAGGAATGCAGACCGGCCACAATTAAAAGCTGCTCTAGAACGCTGCGGACTTACAGGCGCTATCCTATTGATTGCCAAGCTGGATCGCCTGAGTCGAAAAGTGGCATTCCTTAGCAGCCTCATGGATAGTGGCGTGTCCTTCCTGGCCACCGATAATCCGCACGCAAACCGCTTTACGCTGCACGTCCTGGCGGCCGTTGCTGAGCACGAAGCGGAGGCAATCGCGGCTCGGACCAAGGCAGCACTTGCGGCAGCTAAGGCTCGGGGGACGAAGCTCGGAGGATGGCGCGGTCGTCACCTGACGGAGGCTGAGCGTGCGCTAGGTACGGCTATGCGCGTCAAGAAGGCCAAGACAAGGGCAACGCAGATCGAGCCCGTGCTCGATGAATTGCGAGCCGCGGGGCGCACCACGCTCCGTCGGATGGCTGATGGATTGAACGAAAAAGGAATACGCGCACCGCGCGGCGGTCGTTGGGCAGCTTCGCAAGTTCATGCTGTCCTTCAAGCGCTAAGATGAGACATCGGCCGGTCGCGTTTATCCACCAGCCGAAAGCAAAAACAAGATACAAAGCGGGGTGCTCCGCCCCGCTACCTGCCCCTGTATGGAACCAACACCCCTGCCGGTAGTCCCCGCCCGCAAAATGCACACCTGTTCTGCCCGCGGTATGAATTGCTCTCGCTAACTTCAAACGAAAGCCGACGTTCACACGCCGGATGGACAATTGACGCCTCGTCGCTCAACTCACCGCTCATCGGCACGCTTCATCGCCCGCACCCTCGATGGGTGGCTTGACTTCGCTCAACGAGCATTCAAAGAAGAGAATATCGCGTACACCGTGGACGACGAATGCGGCGTCCATCCTGCTCACGATCCGGAATTCGATGCTTCGCGGCGTGCCACGATCGCAATGCTCGGCAAACCTCGGTATGCGGCTGCGCGGCAATTCTTCGACAAATCGATTGCGGACCTCAAACAGCCGCGTGACACGCGTGACGCTATTCGCAAGACCTTCAAAGCCGTCGAGAACGTCGCGAAGCTAATGTGCCCCGGCGACATCGCGCGACCAACGGATGCCGACGTCAAAAAGTACTTGCAACCTATCGCACTCGAAGGAACGAACGGCACCGAGCGCAACGCGCGCGGTTGCATGATCGTGAGCCTCGCCGAGTGGGTCAATGCGTGTCAGCAGTACCGGCACGCGGCCGGACAGCCTGAGCCTGACGCGCCGTCACTCGACCTTGCTATCTTGATGGTGAGTGAGGGCGCCGCATACCTGCGCTGGCTCATCACACTTGACCAAGCGTCTGAGGGCGCAAGCCCGTGAGGGTTCGACTCCCTTCCCGCTACGGGCACGAGGCATTCCGCGTCAGCGCCACCCATTCCGTGATCGGAAGGGCGATGTTGAATGTGTGCTCCCCTCCTCCGACCATGATTGCCGCGAGCTTAGGTGCTCCATCCCCCATCGTGAACAGTGGACCCCCGGAACTTGCCGGGTGCGTGTCGCAATCGTTGAACCAAAGCCGCAACTCCACGTCGGACTGCAGAAGATGACAATTGAAATGGGCCGAGAGTACGTACCGCCGGTCCGCAGGATAAGCCGCGTGCACGAATTGCAGCTCGGGCCCGGCGACGACGCCGTCGGCCAAGGCTGCCGGAGCGACCGCCAGCTTCTCGTTCAGCACGATCGCGACCGCGTCGTTCGCGAAGGCCCGAAGGGGTACGTTTCGTGCGCCGGTTTCGACGGTTGCGAAGTCATAGCCCTTGGGAAAATGCAGGCACTTGGCGGTCGAGTGGCCCCTATTCTTGTTCGCTCGCGCAGCGGCTAGAAAATGGATGTCGTGCAGCGGGAACGGCTTCTTGTTCCATGGATCCATCAAGGTCCGGGGCAACCAGTGTCCCGGTGCACCGACCAGCCATTCTATAGCCGCCAACGTTGACTTGCCCGACCGCCTCCCAGGGCGGGCCCTGATCGTCGACAACCACCCGGTCGTCATCGCCGATTATGCCTGGGTGCAAATCCCGGCTTGAGGCTGAGGCAGTTACGAAAAAAGCGCCGACGCCGCAGATAACTGGAAGGAGATACCGGTTCATCGATCGAGCGGGACTCGGGGGTGTGTATCTGAAAGAGCCCGCGAAAGTCTGATGGCGGGTGGGGGCTGTCAATCGCTTGGTAGATGAGTGGCTGGCGAGGCGTAGGGGCCGAGCGCTCACCGGTTCTCCAGCAGCGGATCGTCGTCGGCGAGCAACTCGTCGAAGTTGACGCCGGTGTACGGCGCCACCGACCACATGACGGTACCCTCGAGCGTGCGATCGAACAGGAGCTCGACGGTGACGACGTCCCCCGGCACGAGCCCGAAGGCGTTCTTCAATTTCATGCCGCTGCGCGAGATGTTGTGGATGAGGATGCGCTGGAAGCGTCCATGCACGGTGAGGATTGCATCCAACCTCGCCTTGCGCCGCGCAAACGATCGCCGCTCCGAAAGCGGGCTTTCGATCGAAGGCAACTGCCGAACGTGAGCTTGCACCATCGCGGCGCATCCCGACTGATACCCAGCGGCGATAAGCTTAGGAATGTAGCCCTTAAGTCGGCTTCACGATCGACTGCAGCATTCGATCGGCATTTGAAGCGACGGATTTGCGTTAGAGCCGCCGTTCTTGGGGCAACCGCGCGTCAAAGCGGCTCGTCAGCGCGGCGCTCAGCTTGCTGTCGGCGTACGCCGCGCTGGTGATTTTCCCCAAGTCTCAAAACGAGGAAATCATGACCACAGGAACGACGCTCGCATCGCTTTGTCTCGGCCTCGGCCTTTGTCTCGGCGCCTCCGCGGCCTTTGCCGCCGACGACGCAGCGCCCGCCCCCGCCGGCGCCGGCAAGCACTGGACCGCGTGCCAGGCCGAGATCACGAAGTTCTGCTCCAACATCGAGAAGGGCAAGGGCAAGATGCGCGCCTGCCTCACTGAGCACACCGCGGACCTGTCCGACGGCTGCAAGACCAGCATGGCCGAGCATGCAGCCAAGGCGAAAGAGAAGGAAAAGAGCGGGCAGTAACGTTGCGCTGACGCTCCATGCGCCAGTTGCCCGCCGCTTTCCAGCCGCGCCTCGAGGCGCGGC
>CAXMLT010000204.1:0-2495 GCA_964194245.1 uncultured Hyphomicrobium sp. | reverse complement strand
GTATGGCGATGCGCTGATCGAGATCGGCGAGCGCTTCGGGGTCGGCCATGGGTTCCTCGTGTCGTTGCGAGTTTCTGAGATTGCTTATTCTAGCGGCGCCAGCGCCGGCGATCCGCGTGATAGGCGCCGCTATTGGCCCCATGGCGGATCTGCTGGCAGAAGGCGCTGCGCGTCCCGCTGAGGCAACCCCAGCGCTCGAGCAGCTCCGCGTCATACGCGCTGACGGGACCGCCGGCGCGAGCGTTGCCGCGCGCATTCTCGACGTCCCAGATGGTGTCGGCACGGACGGCTCCGCCTGAAGCCATCAGTACGGACAGCGCTGCCGCTGCCAGTGTTGTTCTGTGCATGTCCAGCTCCGGCGGTTAAGCAATCACTGAAGCATAGCTGGGGATAGCAGAACCTTAAACCAAAGGCTCGAACGCGCAAAAGAAGAGCGCCGGCGAAACGGCCGGCGCTCGGAATTCGTCTCCCGGGAGGCGGTTAGCGGAAGCCACCCGAGGCGGAGATGCGCTCGCCCGTCAGCCACTTCGAAGCGTCGGAGGCGAGGAATACTGCTACCTGCGCGATGTCGTCCGGCTGGCCGAGCCGACCGAGCGGCGTCTGTGCCACGATCTGCTTCTCGAAGTCGCTGCCGACCATGCCGATCTCGTGCGTGCCCTCGGTCTCGACGCCTCCGGGCGCGATGACGTTGACGCGGATGTTGCGGGGCGCCAGCTCGCGCGACAGTCCCACGGTCAGCGTATCGACGGCGCCCTTGGTGGCTGCATAAACCGAGGAATTCGGGATCGGGCTGGTGCTGACGACGGAGCTGACATTGATCACGCTGCCGCTACCGTTGAAGTGGTTGAGTGCCTCCTTGGTGGCGAGCAGCGTGCCGAGCACGTTGATGTTGAACTCGCGGTGGAACTCATCCTCGGTGACGTCCTTGAGCGGGGCGAAGCGGAATACGCCGGCGTTGTTGACGAGCACGTCCAGTTTGCCAAACGCGCGTTTGGTCTCCTCGAAAAGCTGCTTCACCTCACCGGCCTTTGATACGTCGGCCTTGACGGCGATAGCCTTGCCGCCCTCCTTTTTGATCTCGGCGACGACCTTATCCGCCCCCTCACGACTGGAGGCATAGTTGACGACAACGGAGGCGCCGGCTGCGCCGAAGCGTTTTGCAATTCCTGCGCCGATACCCTTGGAGGCACCGGTCACAACGGCGACTTTGCCTGTGAGCTCACCCATCTTTGATCTCCCTTTGCTGCGATCCTCGATTCGATACTTAGACAAGTATCTAAGCGATGGATCGAAGGGTTCAATGGGCCGCCTAAGGCGCCGGCTAAATTGTCGCAAGCTGGTCGAGATAGGCTTTCAAAACAAGTCGTTGCACGGCAAGCCGCATGAACTTGCCCTCGCGCGTGATCGAGATCAGCCCGGCCGTTTCCAGTTCCTTGATGTGATGCGACAGCGTCGCCGGGCTCACCTCATGCGTCTCGATGAGCGCCGCGCACGGCAACGTTCCCGTGCACGCCCCGATCTGCTTCAGGATCTGCAGGCGGCGCGGCTCCGCGAGTGCGCGCGCGATCTGCTCGCATTGCTTCTCGGTAAGACGGACGGGCTCGGAATCTGCCATAGCGGAAACGTAAGCGTTGCGGGTTTCGGAATCCAGACCGCCGAACGCAGCACGACATGCCGCGCAAAGTTCTCGGGTTCAAGCCGCAGCTGGCGTCGAAGCGTCGGCCAGCTCCGCCACCGCCACGTCGCCGTCGGTCACGTAGTGATTGACGTGATGGTTGGTCACCGGTGTGCCCGCCTCGACCTGCTGCACCTCGCCGATCGCGTTTGCGCCTTTCAGCGCGGCGATAACGAAGTCGCGCTCGGCGTTGGTGTCGGCGTCGGTCGCGTGCGTGATCTGAAACGTCAGGCGCGTCAGCCCGAGTCCGGTATCCTTGGTGGCGGCACCCACCCACACAACGCTTTCGCCCGCGCCCGGGCGGTCCGTGTTGAGCCAGAAGCTCGCGGTGTCGGGCCCGGCCGGCACGTGCGCGAGGCTCTTGCCCCAGAAGCGCACGTGATGGCGCCGTCGAGGGCTATCGCCGATCGCCTTCTGAAATCCGATGTCCTGACCGCGGCCGAACAGGAACAGCGTGCTGAACGGCGCGGTCGGATAGGGTCGCGAGAGCACGAACGCCTTCACCATCCGCCACGAAGAGGAAAGATTGAGCTTGTCCGCGTCTGCCCAGCCGATCTCCGCAAACGCGGCACGCAGTTGCTCGGATGTGCCGATGAGCGCGAGGTTGACCGGGTCCGCCGGCAGTCCGTCGGCGGCGAGGGTGAAGCTCGGCACGCTGCGAAGCTGCGAGAACTTCAGCCCCATGCGCACCGCGTAGGGCAGGATCACGTAGGCGCCGATGGCGTACGTCGCAGCGACCGCCAACGCCATGGGCAGCTTCTTGTCCGCCCAGTCGAAAACGACGAAAGCGATCAGCCATACACCTGTCTCTTATACACAT
>CAXMLT010000203.1:0-10909 GCA_964194245.1 uncultured Hyphomicrobium sp. | reverse complement strand
TGTTCCGCTATGGCGTGCAGGTGAACTCGCTTGGCCTCACGGAGCCGCAGGCCGAGAACAACGTCTATCGCATCCTCCTTGAGATGCTCGCCGTCACCCTGTCGAAGCGGGCGCGCGCTCGCGCCGTGCAGCTCCCAGCCTGGAACGAGGCCCTTGGCCTGCCGCGCCCGTGGGACCAGCAGTGGTCACTGCGAATGCAGCAGATCCTCGCCTACGAGACGGACCTCCTGGAATACGGCGACATCTTCGACGGCTCGACCGTGATTGACGCGAAGGTCGCCGAGCTCAAGGCCGAGGCCAAGGCGGAGCTTGCGACGCTCGACGCTATGGGAGGCGCAGTGGAGGCCATCGACTACATGAAGCGGCGGCTCGTCGAGAGCAACACGGAGCGGCTGCGCCACATCGAGACCGGTCAGCAGATCGTCGTCGGCGTCAACAAGTGGACGGAGACCGAGCCGTCGCCGCTGACGGCCGGAGAAGGCGCGATCATGGTCGTAGATCCGGCCGTGGAGGCCCAACAGGTTGAGCGCCTGAAGGCCTGGCGCGCAGAGCGCGACGCCAAGGCCGTCAAGTCAGCACTCGCCGACCTAGAACGCGCGGCCAAGGAAGGCCGCAACATCATGGAGCCGTCAATCGCCTGCGCCAAGGTAGGCGTCACCACGGGCGAGTGGGGCGGCGCGCTGCGCAAGGTGTTCGGCGAGTACCGCGCCCCGACCGGAGTCGCGCAGGCGGCCGTGGGCGGAGCCGGTGCCGGGCTCGAGAACGTGCGCAAAGAGGTCGAGGCGGCGTCCGCGAAGATCGGGCGCCGCATCAAGTTCCTCGTCGGCAAGCCGGGCCTCGACGGCCATTCCAACGGCGCCGAGCAGATCGCCGTGCGTGCGCGCGATTGCGGCATGGAGGTCGTGTACGAGGGCATCCGCCTGACACCGGCGCAGATCGTGCGCGCTGCCGTGGACGAAAGCGCACACGTGGTCGGGCTATCGATCCTGTCGGGCAGCCACGTGCCGCTCGTCTCCGAGCTCATGGAGCGCATGCGCAAAGAAGGGCTCGGCGACGTTCCCGTCGTCGTCGGCGGCATCATCCCGCCCGAGGACGCGGTGAAGCTCAAGTCGTTCGGCGTGGCGGCGGTGTACACGCCCAAGGACTTCCAGCTCAACGATATTATGGCCGACATCGTGAAGCTGGTGTCGGTGAAATCGATGGCAGCCTGAGGCAATACGGGCGCCCGGGGGAGACAATGCGCGAGGAAACGAGGCGAAAGCTCGAGCGGCAGCTTTGGCTGCAGCGGGCCAAGAAGATCGGCATCGGCCTTGGTGCCGCGGCCGTGATCGGACTGTTCTTCCTCTACGAGGACTATGATGCGCACGTGGACAATGTGCGCGTGCCGGCTACCGTGGTCTCGATCGGACCGCTCAATACCACCAACACGCAAGCGATCGAGAACGGCCTATCGGTCGACGTCGCGCTCGAGAACGGCCACCGCGTCAACGTCATGGTGCTGAAGACGACCGATCCGCACATCGGCGACAAGGTGCAGATCACCGAGCACCGGCACCGCACCGGGCGTCTGACCTATTCGTGGAAATGAGCCACTACTTCGCCTTCCTGGCGGTCTTCTCCAGCCGCTCGCCGAGCGACCTCGACCTTCTCACCACGGCCCCTTGGTTCCCCTTCTTGCCGAGGTGCGCCATCGCGCGTTGACGGGGGTTCGGCCGCCAGTATTATGCGCGGCTTCTGTGCCAGCCCCAGTGGCGGAACCGGTAGACGCGCCAGACTCAAAATCTGGTGTTCGCAAGGACGTGCCCGTTCGAGTCGGGCCTGGGGCACCACGCCGACAATCGCACAGCGGTATCGGGCCGCACGACCATCGCCCGCCGGCAAAGCCGTCACCGCATATCGAGCATCAGCCACCAGTCGCCATCGATCCTGCGCTCGAGCAGGGTGTCCTTCTCCTTTAGCGACGCGGCAGCCGCGTCCAGATCCCCGTTGACGATGGTCGCGTCCTCGTCGGCATGCTCGGCGTGGACGAACCCTTTGGCGCTCCCGCTGATCGCAAGCCCGCGCGTGTACACAATGAACTCGATGGGGTCGCCATAGTGGCTGAACCCGTGCGCGATGCCGGCCTCGGCGCAAAGACGCCTGTATGCCGCTATCCGGTCGGCCGAGACTCCCGCCAAGGCAAAATCCTCGGGCCGCATGAAATCGGGCGCCAGACGCTGGAGCTTGGGGTCCGCATTGATCATGCGCACGAGCTCATCGAGGAGCTCCCGCTTTGCCTGGAACTGCGCAAGCAGCGCCTCGTCGGTCGGATGCGATCCGCCGCCGAACGGATCGGCCAGCACGAGCCACGCGAACATGCAAAGGGCAGGCAACGCGGATGCGGCAAGTATCGCGGCGACCACGACGACAAGACGGATGACGGGCCTGCCGGGGGACATGGCTTGAGCGTTGAACGAGAGGGCTTGGGAGCGCCAGCGCAACGAGCTTCGACTTCGCACGCCCCGAAAGCGCAATTGCGGCGCGGCAGCCGCCATGATGGCCGGTCGAGCCGGCTTCGGGCGCCAGCGTCGATCTATACGCGTTCCAGCGATAGCTCGAGGAATGAGGAATTGAGCGCGCGCAGGTTGCCGGAATCGTCGGCACCACCTTGCTCGAGCGGGATCACGTGGTGGGAGTCCAGGCGTAGTGCGACCCGTTTTCGGCGTCGCGATAGATCAGGCGCCCGCGCGCATCCAGGCACCAGGTCATGTCGAAGCTGCCGGCCGTATTGATCCACGCCGCGCGCCGTCGCCAGGACGGGATGGCCACCGGCGCGCGAGCTGCCGCCATCATCGCGTTGGGGTAAGACGACACGAACTCGTTATCTTGCGCGGGCATGATCGCATTGCTGCCCAATCCGAAAAGGCCGTTGGGATTGAAAGGGTGCACGAGAGTCCTCTGCGTTCGCGGGTTCGACGCAGCCGACTCACCTCGGCCAGCAATAGGCGTAGGTTGCGCACGGGAGACCAAACAAGCGGCCGCACGCTTCGCGCACAGCTCTCGAGTGTCCCGATCCTGACGCGCGGGCCGAGCGCTGCCTTTTCGCCCTCCACGGCGCGAGGCTGTTCGTGTAGTCTGCCGCCGACTTGAGTGAAGGCTTCTATTTCGGCGGCTCCGGGAAAAGCTTCCTTAAGGACTGCCGGCCGACGATCGTACGCGTCGACAAGCAATTTTGGCGGCGCAAAATTCCGCAAAAATGGGGGGGCTCGCATGCCTGCTTTACCGATCGGCGATTGCGTCCGCTACGGATGGGAGACTTTCAAGAAGCGTCCATGGATCCTCATCGGCGCGTTTGCCCTTGTCGTGCTTATCTCGGCCATCCCCGGCATCCTGACACCGCATCCCGAGATCGTAGAGGGGCAACCTCCTCCGCCACCCACGCCGCTCGCGATGGTCATGGGCCTCATCAGCCTCGCGATCAATTTCCTCGTCAGTTTGGGATTTACAAATTTTGCCCTGCGCGCACATGACAATATCGAGTCCGTGACCATAGGCGATCTATGGAACCCGGCTCCCATCTGGCGCTTCCTCGGCGCCGAGCTCCTTGCGTTGCTCATCATCTTGGTCGGCTTCGTGCTTTTCTTAATACCGGGCATCATCGCCTCCCTCGGCCTCAGCTTCGCACCCTACATCGTCGTCGATCGTGGGCTGGGGCCGGTCGAGTCACTGAAAGAAAGCTGGCGCATCACTAAGGGCAACAAGTGGCGCGTCTTCCTACTTGGGCTGGCCTTGCTTGGCGTCAACCTGCTTGGCGTAGTAGCACTCGGCATCGGCCTTCTCGTGTCTGTTCCGATCACCTTAGTCGCACTCGTGCACGCCTATCGTTTCCTTCAGGCGGCTGCGGGACCCACCCCCGCGTAAAGCCGCCTCGGCGCCTGCGAAACTCCACGTAGAGTGGAGGCTTGAAATTCGAAGCCCCGCCGGAGCGATCCGACGGGGCTTCGTTCCGCTGTCTGCTGGGAGTGCCGCGCGCTTACTTCTTCTTGCGCGAGTCCTGGCACTTGCCACCCTTGAAGTAGTGGAACTCGCCCTTGCAGGCCTTGCCCTTGTGATGGTGGTGGTGATGCGGCTTGCCGCCCTTCTTGTGGGCAGCGGTTGCCACGGTGGCAGCAGCCAATGGCAGCGCCAGCGCGCAAATTGCGAGTACGATCTTCGACTTCATGGTGTCCTCCCCTACCGATACACGGCTACACGACCTAAAGAACTCACGCGAAGCGGCGAGCATCGCCCGCCGCGCCGCGCCGCTCGAACTACTTCTTCACAGTGCACTTGTTCGCTTTGTCGTCCCACTTGCCCTTGGCCTTGTCGCAATCGGCCTTCGTCTTCGGCTCATCGGCCGCAAACGCGGGAGCCGCGGTGGCGAGCAGAAGGCCGGAGATGATCGCGATGTTCAGAAAACGGGTCGACATGATGAGTTACCTCCCTTGTTTTGGGCATTAAACCTGCCCGAGCCGCGGGAACCTGAGCGGCCTTCTTTTCACGCGTGTGTCGGGCGCTATACTTTTTGGTAAACGGCGCGGTTTGCGCTCGAGGTGCGGCTTCGGCGCATCTGTCACGCTTCAACGCGCGCGATAAGACCGCCGATCGCGCCCCTCCTCATTTTGGACGATAGCGCCCTGCAAAGTGGGCTCGTTTACGACCCTTGAGCACGGTTGTGTGCGCGTGCGGTCACACCGTTGCCGGAAAGGCTGGCCACCTGCGTTGCCCCGCCGTCCGCGAATATGGTATTCCGCAAAAATCCGATTTCCGTCCGGGAGATGATATGCGCCGCGGGACCGCATTGCTCGGCCTTCTGTTTGTCGCCGCTCTGAGCGCCCCCGCGTCCGCCGCCGGCCCCTCGCTGCTGTTCGACGTCTCGAGCGGCAAGGTCCTCTACGCCGAGGACCAGGACAACCAGTGGCATCCCGCCTCCCTCACCAAGCTGATGACGGCCTACCTCGCCTTCGAGGCGGTCAAGAGCGGCAAGCTCGCGCTCACCCAGAAGATCACTTGCTCGGCCGTCGCGAACGCAGAGCCGCCGAGCAAGGTAGGGCTGCCCATTGGCGGCGAGCTCACCGTCGATAAGGCGCTGCAGGCGCTGATCATCAAATCCGCCAACGACGTCGCCATCATGCTGGCCGAGGCGATCGGCGGCAACGAGGGCGACTTCGTCGCCAAGATGAACGCGGCTGCCCAGCGGCTCGGCATGTCGCGCACCAAGTTCGTCAATCCAAACGGCCTGCCGGCCGACGATCAGGTGACGACCGCCCGCGACCTCGCCAAGCTGTCGCGCGCTATCGTCACCGACTTCCCCGAGTTCGCGCACTACTGGTCGATGCCGCAGATGCGCCTCGGCAAGAACCGCGTGCGCTCGCACAACGGGCTCCTCGACACCGTCGAGGGCGCCGACGGCATGAAGACGGGATTCACCTGCGACTCCGGTTTCAACATCGTGGCCAGCGCCACGCGTGACGGGCGTCGCCTCGTGGCGGTTGTACTCGGGGATTCGAGCATCGCGGATCGCAACACCCGCGCCGCCGGCCTGCTCGAGTATGGGTTCCAGCAGACGGGTCTCACCCAGGTTTTCAATACTCAGACCGTCGATAACATGCCGCTCAATCCCTCCGCCGAGGGGGCCAAGAGCGTGCGCGCGAGCATCGAGTCCTGGGCTTGCAACCCGAAGCCGCACATCATCAACGCGCACAGGGGTGGCAAGAAGACCGCGAAAAAAGGCGCCAAGAAAGACAAGGACGCGGTCAAGGCCGCGCAGGCGAACACCGAGGCCGATACGACGACGGGCACACTCCAGACCGAAGTCAAGCCTGTCCTGCGCGCCGAGGAAGAGTAGGCGCCGAAGCGCACGCGCGAGGCGCGATCTCGCGCGGAGACACCTTCAGGCAATCAGCTCGAGCTTGCCGCCGCGGTAGGGGCAGCCGCCGGTCGAAGGCGGCAGCGTCTGCTGGTCCGTCGGCGTCGGTGCGGCAGCGCCGGCGCCTTCCTCCGCACGCGCTCCTGCGCCGGCCGGCAGCGCAAGCACGATGGCCACGGTGAGGCCTGCCGCCAACAGCGTTAATCTCGATCCCGCACGCATCGCTTGTCTCCCGGCTGTATCGAGCTGACGCAGCTTAGCACAATCGGCTCCGACGAAATCCGTTCAAAAGCGCGAGTTGCAGTCTCGTTTTGAGGCAAATCGGCTGGCGCACTTTTTGCTCCCTTCACTACGAGACCATCCCCAGCGACCGCCAGCAACGGGATACGCGACCATGGAAAACATCTGGCAACCTAATCAGGCCATGAACGAGCGTGAGTGCGAGGCCATGGCGGCCATCCTCGAGGCGAAACATGGGCTTCATGCGGCCGAGGTGGCTGACTTCTTCTCGACCATGCACACCGGCTACGGCGATGAGCGCCGCTCGAGCGCCTGGGCGGAGGTCGCCGAGCTCGTGCGCACGCGCGAGCACGATCGGCTCCAGCGGGACTAGCCGCGCAGAAGGGCAGCGCCGACAAACCGTGCACGCGCACCCTCAGGGCCGGAGCTGCCGATGACCCACGACACCTCCATCGCCCCTGCCAACAGCACCTTCGCGTGGCTGAGCGTCAGACCTGGCGTTGCGCAGGCGATCGCCATTTTCAAGGCCGATGGCGAGAAGGCGCGCACCCAGCGCGACGCCGTCACTGCCTTCGGCGTGCGCTGCGCCAGCGCGGCGCTCATCTATCTTTCTCAGGTCGTGCTTGCCCGTTGGATGGGCTCCAACGAGTACGGCATCTACGTCTTCGTTTGGACGTGCGTGCTCTGGCTCGGCGGTCTGGCCGATCTCGGCCTCAGCATTACTTCCATCCGCTTGATACCGCACTATCGCGAGACGGGAGACTTCGCGCACCTGCGCGGATTGATCCGCGGATCGCGCCTCGCCTCTATCGCCGTCGGTATAGCAATCGCAGCCGTGGGCATTGCTGTGCTGTGGCTCTTCAAGCCGCTCGAAGAGCACTACATGCTGCCGGCCTATATCGCGTTCTTCTGTCTCCCGCTCTACGCACTCACGCAGGTGCAGGACGGTCTCGGCAAGGGCTTCGCCTGGATGGGGGTCTCGCTCGTGCCGCCCTACATCCTGCGGCCGATGCTGCTGCTGCTTGCCATGGTGGCGGCACACTTTGCCGGCCTGCCGATGGAGGCGACGACCGCAGCGGGCGCGGCGATTGTCGCGACCTGGGTGGCGGGTCTAATTCAAACGCTGATCCTCAACCGGCGGCTACCGGATGTCGTCCCTTCCGGCGAGCGGGCCTATGCATTCAAGGCGTGGATCCTCGCCGCCCTGCCGCTCCTCGTCATGACCGGAAGCGACCTCACGCTGCAGAGCGCGGACGTGCTCATCGTCTCGCGCTACATGACGCCGACCGACGTCGCCATCTACTTCGCGGCCGCCAAGACGATGGCGCTCATTATGTTCGTGCACTACGCGGTCGGCAGCGCGGCCGCCAACCGCTTTGCCGCGCTCGGGGCACGCGGCGACAAGGAAGCGTTGCGGACCTTCGCGCGCGATGCCGTGCACTGGACGTTCTGGCCCTCGCTCGCCGCCGCCGTCCTGCTGCTGGCGCTCGGCCTGCCGCTTCTGTGGCTGTTCGGGCCGCAATTCGTGCAGGGCTACCCCGTGATGCTGATCCTCGTCGTGGGGTTCCTGTTCCGCTCGTCCATGGGACCGGCGGAGTTCCTCTTGAACATGCTGGGGGAGCACAAGATCTGCGCCGTAGTCCTGGCGACGACCGCCGTGCTCAACATCGCGCTCAATCTGGTGCTGGTGCCCATGTTCGGGCTCATCGGCGCGGCGACGGCGACGTCGGTCTCGCTCGTGGCGGCGGCACTGATGCACTACGTGGTGGTTTGGCGGCGCCTCGACATCGATATCGCGGTCTGGCGCAACTTGCGCCGCCGCTAGGCGCTTACATCGACGCGCCGATCACGAGTGTCCAAAACGACTTGAACTCGGTCTTCGGGTCCTGCACCAGCGCGATGCCCATGTGCGTAGCATCCGGGAGCAGCAGGTTCTTGTTGTGCCCGGGGCTCTCTTTCCACCCGCGCAGCACTTCCTGGAAATCTACCTGCCCTGTGCCAACGTTTTCGGCCGCGAGACGCGCGTGATAGCCGGTGCGCTTGACGCGGTCCCACGGGTTGGAGCCATCGGAGCCGAAGTGGGAGATGCGGTCCCATTGCGCGAGGTCGCGCGAGTGCGCCTTGGCGGCGGAGGTGAGCTCCGCGTTGAGCTGCAGGGGTTTCAAACCCTTGTCGCGGCGATACTGGTTGATGAGGTCGCGCGCCTTCTCAGGATCGAGCGCGGTGTTGGTGTAGTCGCGGTCGGCAAGCGCTCCTGCCGGAGCGCGCTCGAAGGAGCCCATCGGCGCCTTGTCGTCGAGCTTGGCAACGCGCTGCGGAGCAATCGATTCCGTCGTGTCGGCTCGCGGATCCGCGCGCCGCGTCGAAGGTTCGCCGCCGAGGGCAACGCTCTCGACAGCCGGCGCCGACCGCACCGAGGTGGTGTCGGATGAATCGGCGAAGCCTGAGCTTATGGAGGTCGAGCCGAGACTGCACGCCCCCAGAAGGACGGCCAGGGCGGCAGAGATCGCGACGCGGTACATACGAGCTACTCTCGCTTGCAGAAGCGCGGTACACCCATTCATCATCGCGAAAACCCGTTAACTCGCCGTTAATGCTAAGGAGCTGCAACAACTCGTCCGAAAGCGGGAAGGCGAATCCCGCAAACCCCGTTCACCATATCCCCCCAACATGGTGTCGCCATTTTGACGCGCCTGCGGCGAAAGCCGGGCGTGGATCGGATTTGGCTTAGCGCAGCGACGAGTTAAGTGGGCTCGTCGTCGCCGCCTCTTGGAAGTCGTCGCCAACTCACCCAAACTCCGCCGCGAGCGGCCGGTGATTCGCGCGTCCGGCTCACAAGCCTCGAGCCTGAGGAGACGCGTTGTATGTCGCTCTTTCGCCGGCAAGCGCGTGCGCAAGCACAGCCCAACGCCGACCGCGACCTCCTCGACGATCTCCTGCTCGTGCGTATCATTTGCGCCGGCGGGGCGACGCGGCCTCAGCTCGTGCGCGACCTCGGGCCCTTGTTTGCCAACAAGCTTTCACCGGCCGAGTGGCGGGTCCGCACCGAGGCCGCGCTCGCTCGACTTGCCGATGGAACTCATCTGCGCGAGAACCGCGGGCGATACCGTACAAGCGAGGAAGGGGCGCTGTTGGTCGCCCGCTTCCTCGGGGAGAAAGAGGCGCGCGCCCGGGCCTGGAGCGAGCAGCGCGACCTCTGGCTTGTCGCCAAGGCGCTCGGCGTGGACGCAACCAAGCCCAGCCTCCGCAAGGCACTGACGCGGCCGGAGGGATTGAGCGCGCTCATCGTACAGAAGGCCTTCGGGCTATCACTGCGTGAGGCGCTGTCGCCGTCGAAGCTGCGTACCGCGCTCGCGCTCGTAGCCCAGGAGAGCGCGGCCGGGAATGGCAAGGCGCCGAGGAGAACCGGCGCGCTCTCAACCGAGGACAGCCGCAAGCTCGCCGCTCAACTGTTGCAGAGCCCGCGAGATTTTTCCACCGACGCCCGCCTCATTGCGGCGCTCAGCGCCGAGCAAGTGGGCGCCGCGCGCCCCGAGATCGAGGTGCTACGGCTCGGGCTTCTGCGCCGGCTCGCCACGCCGCACGAGGAGCCCCGCCGCGAAGTCCCGGCGCTGAAACGTGCTGCACCCGTGTCGGCAAAGGGCCCCCAGCGCCCTGGTCTGGCGCAATTTTCCGCCGGTGTGCTCACCGCGGCACGCTCCCATGCCGAGGGCTGGCCAGGCAGTCGCAAGGCGTTTATCTCTCAGGTCTGGGAAGCGATTCGCACGTCGCACCCGGAGTGGGGTCTCTCCGAGATCGAGTTCAAGGACATGCTGGCCGGCGCCCATCGGGCGGGTCAGCTCGTGCTGGCCAGCGCCGACCTCAAGAACAAGCGCGACATCAAGGAGTTCGAGGACTCGGCGATTCTCTACAAGAACACGGTCTGGCACTTCGTGCGGGTCGAGGATTAGGACGTCGATGCAGCAGCAAGAAGCACCCGCCCAGATCGGCCGAGCCGAGACCTCCCCCGACAAGCTTGTCGCGGCCTTCGAGCATTCGATCACCTGGGAGGACGATATCTGGCACGCCGACCCGGTCGACGTGGCGGAGGTGCATGCAAAAGCACGGCGCAAGTTCACCGACTTGCTGGCGACCATCAACTCGGGCCGCGGCGCCGGCACGCAGGACCGCATCCTGCTGTTTCACGGCCAGTCGGGCGCCGGCAAGACGCATCTCTTGCGAGCATTGAGAACCACCGCGCATCGCAGCGGCACGGCCTATTTCGGCTACGCGCAGATGACGCCTGACGTCGCCAACTATGCCGACTACTACCTGCGCCGGCTCGTGCACTCGCTCGAGAAGCCCTACGACCCCGACCGCTCGGGTGAGAGCGCGCTCTCCCGCCTTACCACACGTCTCATGGACGACGCCGCTGTCGTCGCCGAGAAAGATCTGGAAGCGCTGCGCGAGGCGACCCTCGACGACGGCAAGCTCTCGACGCTCGTGCTGAAGCTCGCCGATCAGATCGTCTCGAGCCCGAAGTACGCCGCGCAAAGCCTCGACATCAACGTCGTGCGCGCGCTGCTGTATCTGGAACGCCGCGATCCGCGCATCGATCAGCGCGTGCGCCAGTACCTCTACGGGCGCCCGCTCACCGCGCTTGCACATCAGGCGGTCGCCGCGCTCGACCCCAACACCGGCGAGGACCGCGCCTTCGAGATCATCGCCGCGCTCGGCTCGCTGATGTGGACGGTCGACCGCGCCGCGCTCGTCTTCTGCGTCGACCAGGTCGAGGACCTGCGC